>DAOUYK010000011.1 GCA_030666145.1 Mycolicibacterium sp.
TCCGGTGGGATATGGGCGAAGTTGTCAGCCTGCTCGTGGACGACGATCGCGGTGCCGACACCGTCGAGGAGTTCCTTGGCTGTGAAAGCGTCGGTGGTGGTCATCACCAGCGCCGAGCCGTCCTTGCGCACCTGTAGGGGAACGAGGTCACCGCTAGCGGGGTGCCCGCTGTGCCCTGGGACCTGGAAATGGCCCCCGGCGGAATTAAAGTTCGCCGGGGCGCCACCGGTGGGCGCGACTGAGTCGGCCTCACACTTGCCCACCGAGTGAATGTGCATGCCGTGGAAACCGGGCGCGAGTTCGCCCTCGGCCTGGGTCTGCACCGTGACTGTGGCGAAGCCGCCGGAGAACTCGATGTCGGCGGTCGCGACAGTGGTGCCATTGGCCAGCTTCAGATCGGCGGTCAGGGTCTCACCGCCCGAATCCGAACTGCCCCGCCCCGAACCTTCATGGCCAGGTGACGCCGACGGCGCCGGCGACCCGGTCCAGATCGCCGGCGTGGTGCCGGGCGACGTGGCGACGGGTTCGTTGGGAGTGCAGGCTGCCAGCGCGAGTGCGGGAACTGCGAACAGGGTGACGGCGGCGACGGTCCTGAGCATGAGTAAGAGCCTAACCGGTGACGACGACGACCACGCCCGGTGGCTCATCTATTAGTTCGGGCGGGCGCGGAGCGACCGGCGCTTCCAGCAGTCGGCCGATCTCCTCGGCAGCCTGCTGCTCGCCGGACGCATCGGTGAAAAACACCGTTGTGACCGCTGTGTCCGGCAGCGTGAGGTTGCCCGTCTCGGTGACATCCCAGCCGGCTTCTCTGAGGCGGTTGGAGGTGGCCTCCGCCGCCCCCGCGACCTCGGAGATGTTGAATACCCGCACATCGACCTGCGCCGGTTCTTCGGACAGGGTGGTGGTAGTGGTGGGCGTGCTGCTGGTGGTGGTGGTCGTGGTGACGATCGAGGAATCATCTTCGTCGGAGTTCCCACCCATCGCCTGCAACCCGACAAGCAGAAATACCACGCCCAGGAAAAGCAGCACCATCACCATGGCGCGCAGGGGCAGGCCCGAGGATTCTCGCTGACTCATTGGCGCCTACTGTATCGACAGCTCGACGGGCGGGGGCACCTTAGGTGACGTCGAAACCGAGTCGGCGAGCCGCGCGGGCTTTCTGTCGACTCGCCCGACGCCGCCGCAGCCGTTTGACCAGCATGGGGTCGGATGCCAGCGCCTCGGGACGGTCGACCAGCGCGTTGAGCACCTGGTAGTAGCGGGTCGCCGACATCGAAAACAGTTCTTTGATGGCGTCTTCTTTTGATCCCGCGTATTTCCACCACTGCCGCTCGAAGGCGAGAAGGTCATGTTCGCGTCGGGTCAGTCCGTCCGCGAGGGCGGTGTCGTCCTGACTATTCTCAGTCCGCGCGATGGCGCCGTCCATATCGCTTCCCGGACCCTTCCGACACTCGAAAATGACATCGCTGTGGTTCGGCGAGTATTCAATCACGGCTAGGTCACCTTAGGCGTCACCAACCGCCGCGAGTCGGCTCACTAAGCTTGCTGAACATGGCCGTACTACCCATCCGAATCGTGGGAGATCCCGTCCTGCACACCGCGACCGAACCGGTGCCTGTGGGCGAGGACGGTTCGCTGCCCGCTGATCTTTTGGATCTGATCAAGAACCTCTACGACACGATGGACGCGGCTAACGGCGTCGGGCTGGCAGCCAACCAGATCGGCGTCGCGCGGAGGGTCTTCGTATATGACTGCGCCGACGAGCGAGGCAAGACGACCCGCCGCCGCGGCGTGATCGTCAACCCGGTGCTGGAGACCACCGAGGTCCCCGAGACAATGCCTGATCCCGAGGACGACGACGAGGGCTGCCTATCGGTACCCGGGGAATCGTTCCCGACCGGCCGGGCGGGGTGGGCACGCGTCACGGGCCTAGATGCCGCCGGGAAACCGATCATTCTCGAGGGGACCGATTTGTTCGCGCGAATGCTGCAGCATGAGACGGGCCACCTCGACGGCTACCTCTACCTCGACCGGCTGGTCGGACGCAACGCCCGCAGCGCCAAACGGGCGGTCAAATCCCAGGGCTGGGGTGTGCCCGGACTGTCGTGGATGCCGGGCGAGGAACCCGATCCGTTCGGCCACTGACCAATGACAGATCTACCGAAGGTCGGTAGCCGAGTCAGCCTCCGGTACCGGTTGGCGGCGGGGTCCACGCCGCCGCACACCGACGTGGCCGGCCACCTGGTGGAGATCGACCCGATCATACGTGTGCTGACCAAGCGGGGGGACATCGTCGATATCGTGCCTGCCGACGTTCTGGCGGTCCGGGTCGTGCCCGAGATTCCGGTGCGCACCGGCGAGATCCGCAACCTCGAACACGCCGCCGCCCTTGGCTGGCCAGGCATCGAGCAGCAATGGTGCGACGGCTGGCTGCTGCGGTACGGACTGGGAAGCACCAGGCGGGCCAATTCCGCAGTGCCGCTTCGTTTCACCTCGCATTCCGAGGTGGTCACGGCGGCGCAGTGGTACGCCTCAAGGGGTGCAGCTGCGCTGATCTCGGCACCAGACAGGCTATTCAGGGTGCCAGCTGGAGTGCCCGTGGACGCCGAAACCCTGGTCATGGCAGGTGATCTCAGCTGCGCAGCGCCGGCATCGGAGATGGCGCTGACCGCCCGACCCAGCCAGAGTTGGCGGACGATCAATCCTCGCAACATTCCCGACGGTGTGCTCACCGCCGTCGTCGACGGCGAGGTGACCTTCGGTGAACTCCCCGGTGTGGCGGTGGGTCGCGCGGCAGTGACCGAAGCGCCAGACGGCACCCGGTGGGCAGGGTTGTCCGCGGTGCACGTCAGCGGGGACGCTCGACGCCGAGGCTCAGCGCGCGCCCTGTGCTCAGGGCTGCTGGACTGGGCCCGCGAGAATGGCGCGACGCGCGCGTACGTCCAGGTGCTTGTCGAGAATGCGCAGGCCCGCGCACTGTACGAGTCCATGCGCTTCGGGGTACATCACCGGTCCCGGTACGTCAGGGCGGAGGATCTGCTGACCTCGAACCCACAATTAGGCTGAGTCCATGCGGCTGGCCACCTGGAACGTCAATTCGATCCGCACCAGGGTCGACCGAGTCACCGACTGGCTGCAGCGCGCCGACGTCGATGTATTGGCGATGCAGGAGACCAAGTGCACCGACGACCAATTCCCCACCATGCCGTTCGCGGCCCTCGGCTACGACGTCGTGCACTGCGGCCTCAACCAATGGAACGGCGTGGCCATCGCGTCGCGGATCGGTGTCGAAGACGTCCGGGTTGGTTTCGAAGGTCAGCCATGGTGGCGGGCCAAGCCCGATATCGAGCCCGCTGCCGAAGCGAGGGCCCTTGGCGCTACGTGCGGCGGAGTCCGGGTGTGGAGCCTCTACGTTCCCAACGGCCGTACCGTCGACTCAGAGCACTATGCCTACAAACTGCAATGGCTTGCCGCTCTGCGTCAGACAGCTGCGTCGTGGCTGACGGCGGACCCGACGGCACCCATCGCCCTCGCGGGTGACTGGAACATCGCACCGACCGACGAAGACGTCTGGGATATGGAGTTCTTTCGCGACAGCACGCACGTCACCCAAGCAGAACGAGTGGCGTTCGGATCCATCGTCGAGGCCGGCTTCACCGACGTGGTGCGTCCGTTCGCACCCGGTCCCGCCGTGTTCACCTACTGGGATTACACGCAGCTGCGGTTCCCGAAGAACCGTGGCATGCGAATCGACTTCATCCTGGGCTCGCCGGAGCTGGCGGAGCGGGTCGGCCATGCCGAGATTGTGCGCGACGAACGCAAGGGCAAGCATCCCAGCGATCATGCCCCGGTGTTGGTGGAACTCGCCGACAACCGGCCTGACCGGTGACTACATCCGTCCAAGTCCGCCCAAGTCCGCCCAAGTCCGTCCTAGCCCGTCCCAGTCCGTCCTAGTCCGTCCCGGTCTGCCTGAGTCGGCTCCAGACCGCTCTAGACCGCTCCAGCGCGCCCCTGAATGCGACCGATTCGGGGCACAAACGCACGGAGAATCCGCGCTCGCTATTCAACTGATCTTGCGGGAACTCATTTCGGAGGTTCCCTGCACGCAGCCCCTGCGCTACCGTCGACCCCGTCAACCACACGGGAGCGCGTGCCACGCGCTGAGAGGACGGGTAGGCCCGTCGACCGTACGAACCTGACCGGGTAATGCCGGCGTAGGGAGAAGCACACCATGACCCATGTCAACGTCGGCGCCGACGACCTGTCTGTCACCACCGGCCCCATCCAGGGCAGCACCAAGATTTACCGTGACATCGACGGCCAGCGAGTGCCGTTTCGTCGGGTGAATCTCACCAACGGCGAGCACCTGGACCTTTACGACACCTCGGGTCCCTACACCGACGACGACGCCGGTATCGACCTGATCGCAGGTCTACCGCGCCGCCCGGGCGTCGTTCGCGACCGCGGCACCCAGCTACAGCGGGCGCGGGCAGGCGAGATCACCGCCGAGATGGCGTTCATCGCCGCGCGCGAACGAGTGCCCGCCGAACTGGTCCGCGACGAGGTCGCCCGAGGCCGCGCAGTGATCCCCGCCAACCACAACCATCCCGAGGCAGAACCGATGATCATCGGCAAAGCCTTCGGCGTGAAGGTCAACGCCAACATCGGCAATTCGGCGGTGACATCTTCAATCGCCGAGGAGGTCGACAAGATGGTGTGGGCGACCCGTTGGGGCACTGACACCATCATGGACCTGTCCACCGGGCGTGACATCCACATGACGCGCGAGTGGATCCTGCGTAACTCACCCGTACCCGTCGGCACAGTTCCGCTCTATCAGGCCCTCGAGAAGACAAACGGCGAACCCGCCGAACTGACGTGGGAGCTTTATCGCGACACGGTGATCGAACAGTGCGAGCAGGGCGTGGACTACATGACCGTGCACGCGGGTGTATTGATGAGCCACATCCCGTTGACCATCGACCGGGTCACCGGGATCGTCTCGCGAGGCGGCTCCATCATGGCAGCGTGGTGCCTGGCCCACCACCAGGAGTCGTTCCTGTACACGAACTTCGAGGAACTCTGTGACATCCTGCAGCGCTACGACGTGACGTTCTCCCTTGGGGACGGATTGCGACCGGGCTCGATCGCCGATGCCAACGATGCTGCCCAGTTCGCCGAGCTGCGCACCCTCGGGGAACTCACCAAGATAGCGAAATCTCGCGGTGTGCAGGTGATGATCGAGGGCCCCGGCCATGTCCCACTGCACAAGATCACCGAGAACGTCCGGCTCGAGGAAGAGCTGTGCGAGGAGGCGCCCTTCTACACCCTGGGACCGCTGGCCACGGATATCGCGCCCGCCTACGACCACATCACCTCGGCCATCGGCGCCGCGATCATCGCGCAGGCAGGCACCGCGATGCTGTGCTACGTCACACCCAAGGAACACCTCGGGCTGCCGAATCGCAAGGACGTCAAGGACGGGGTCATCGCCTACAAAATCGCCGCCCACTCCGCAGACCTCGCCAAGGGCCACCCCAACGCCCAGGATCGTGACGACGCGCTGTCGCGAGCGCGCTTCGAATTCCGTTGGCACGACCAGTTCGCGTTATCCCTGGATCCTGACACAGCGCGTGAGTTCCACGATGAAACGCTGCCCGCAGAGCCGGCCAAGACAGCACACTTCTGTTCGATGTGTGGACCCAAGTTCTGCTCGATGCGCATCACCCAGGACATACGTGAGGCTGTCCGAGATGGGATGGCCGAGAAGTCTCGTGAGTTCACCGAGCTCGGCGGCCGCGTGTACTTGCCAGTGGTGACGCCGTGACCTTGCTGCCGGCGGCCACGCCGTGATCTCGCTGCCAGTGGAGAGGCCGTGACGTTACTGCCAGTGGTGACGCCGTGACTTTCCTGCCCACCGCGCCGGTGGGTCAGACGCCGCTTCGGGTGTTGACTATCGCCGGCTCAGATTCCGGCGGCGGAGCGGGAATACAGGCGGACATGCGGACCTTCGCGCTGCTCGGCATCCACGGCCTGGTTGCCGTCACCGCAGTGACAGTGCAGAACTCGCTGGGCATCAACGGGTTCCACGAAATCCCGCTTGACATTATTGGCGGCCAAATCGAGGCGGTTGCCTCCGACATCGGACTGCAGGCGGCCAAGACCGGCATGCTTGCGTCATCGGAAATCATCGACACCGTTGCCGATGCATGGGTCGCCCAGAGGCTCGCGGGCAGTGCGCCACTAGTGGTCGATCCCGTGTGCGCTTCGATGCACGGAGACCCTCTGCTACACCCGAGTGCACTGAACTCGCTGCGGGAGAACCTCTTCCCGCTTGCAACACTGGTGACGCCAAACCTCGACGAAGTCCTCCTGATCACCGGAATCGAGGTTGTAGACGCCGAAACCCAGCGAACTGCGGCCCGGGAACTGCATGCGCTCGGCCCGCAGTGGGCGCTGGTCAAGGGTGGGCACCTGCGATCGTCGGCACGCAGCCCAGACCTGTTATTCGATGGCAGCCAGTTCCACGAGTTTGATTCCGCCCGCATTGACACCAGGAACGACCACGGGGCTGGTGACACGTTGGCTGCCGCCGTTGCCAGCGCCCTCGCACACGGATACCAGGTTCCCGATGCCGTCGCATTCGCCAAACAGTGGGTGACTCAAAGCCTGCGCGCGGCATACCCACTGGGTCACGGCTACGGCCCCGTATCGGCGCTGTTTCGACTCGGCTGATGGACCAGATCGCCGGTATCACCCACCGGCCCGAGGGCTCGCCCGACGGCTTGGTGGTCCTTACCCACGGCGCCGGAGGCAGCCGAGAATCACCGCTGCTCATTGCGATCTGTGACGAATGGGCGCGACGCGGTTGGCTCGCGGTTCGCTACAACCTGCCCTACCGGCGACGCCGCCCCAAGGGACCTCCCCCGGGCACGTCGGCGGCCGACCGCGCCGGCATACTCGAGGCGGTGACCGCGGTTCGCCGACTGGTGGACAAGCCGAACCTGGCCGTTGTTGCCGGTGGACACTCCTACGGGGGACGCCTCACCTCAATGGCCGTCGCTGACGACGGCTTGGACATCGATGCGCTCACCCTGTTCTCCTACCCGTTGCATCCGCCCGGGAAGCCCGAACGTGCCCGCACCGAGCACCTGCCGCGCATCACCGTGCCCACCGTCTTCACCCACGGAACGGCTGACCCGTTCGGGAGCATCGAAGACCTCCGGCCAGCCGCCGCACTCATCCCGGCCACCACCGACATCGTCGAGATCCACGGCGCTCGCCACGATCTTTCTTCCAAGAAGCTCGACGTCCCGGCGCTTGCCTTCGACGCGGCATTTCGGTTGCTCGCCTGAGCGCTGCACGTCGCGGACGACCCGGGGTGAATCGGCGTCCTCCGACACCATTGAGCGACCGATTTTTTGCGCTGTTCAGGTACCGTCTTAAGCATGACTTCGCAGCCCTATGACGCGGTCATCGTCGGCGCCGGCTTTGCCGGTATCGGCGCCGCGATCCAGCTCAAACGGATGGGTCACGAGAACTTCGTGATCCTGGAACGAGAAGACGACCTGGGCGGGACGTGGTACGTCAATCACTACCCTGGCCTGGCGGTCGACGTTCCCACCACCACCTACTCGTACTATTTCGAGCCGAACCCGAACTGGTCACGACTGTTCTCCACCGGCAGCGAGATCAAGCAGTACGCCGACGACGTCGCCGACAAGTACGACGTGCGCCGCCACATGCGGTTCAGCGCTACCGTCGAGGGCGCGCGCTGGGACGAGGACGCCAAGCTGTGGCGGGTCACGCTGGGCGATGGCCAGTCCGTAGACGCCAGGTATCTCATTACCGCGACGGGTTTCCTGTCCCAGCCCCACGTCCCCGATATCCCGGGTATCACTGGATTCGACGGTCGAATTATTCACACCACCGCATGGGACGATTCCTATGACCCGACGGGTGATCGAGTCGGCATCATCGGTACCGGCGCCACTGCCGTCCAGCTGATACCCGAGTTGGCGAAGAATGCCGCCGATCTGACCGTGTACCAACGGACACCAATTTGGGTAGTGCCCAAGGTCGACATCCGATTTTCCGAGCGCGCCAAGCGGCTTTTCGCGCGAATCCCTCTGACCCAGAGGGCTATTCGTGCAGTAACCGACACCATATACGAGTTGATGGTGTTCGTGGCGCTGTTGCATTACCGGAAGTTCCGTGGCCGATTCAATATCTCCGCAGGTGATCTCGCCAAGATGCAACGGAGCGCGACGATTCGCGACAAGGAACTTCGCGACCGACTCACACCGGACTACGAATTCGGATGCAAACGACCAACGTTCTCCAACAGCTACTACCGCACGTTCACCGAGCCTCACGTCCATCTTCAGGATAGCGGCATCGCGCGCGTCGAGGCCGATGGGATCGTCGCCAACGACGGCACCAAGGCCGTTATCGACACACTTGTGCTGGCGACCGGCTTCGATATTTGGGAGGCCAACTTCCCTGCCTTTGAGGTCATCGGACGGCAGGGCCGCAACCTCGGGAAATGGTGGCGTGAAACAAGATTTCAGGCTTATCAGGGCATATCGATGCCGCTCTTCCCCAACTATTTGTCATTGGCCAGCCCCTATGGTTTCCTCGGGTTGAATTTCTTCAACACCATGGAGTACCAGATGCGGCATATGGAAAGGCTCTTCGGCGAGATGAAGCGTTGCGGTGCAACTACCTTCGAGGTCACCGAGGAAGCCAACACCCGGTGTCTGGAGCGGATGACCAAACTAGTCGACCAATCAGTGTTCGCCAACGGTGATTGCGCATCGGCGCGGTCGTACTACTTCAGTCCCGGCGGCGAACCCGCGTTGATGCGGCCAATGGCGACACGGACCGCTCTCCGGGACGCATCCAGCTTCCCGGTGACCGATTACCAATTCAACTAGGAGCTTTTGTGCCAAAACAGAATTCGCGCGCCGCCACCGTCGCCGGGCTGGCACTGGCCGGAACCGGACTGGCCCACTTCGCTGCCCCGCAACTATTCGTGGGGCTCACCGAACCGGCGTTCCCCGACAATACCCGCCAGTACGTATACATAAATGGCGGTATCGAGACCGCCGTCGGACTCGGGCTGGCTGCACGGCATACCCGCAAGCTGGGCGTCATCGGCCTGGTGGGTTACCTGATCTACCTGGCCGGCAACGTGATTCGCAACCAGTAGCAGGTCCGCAACAAACCACGCACGCTATTTTTGCCCGTGACATCGGCGGATGGCCCCCAACTGCCGCGGCAGCTGGGCATGCTCGAGACTGTCACCCTCGGCCTGGGCTCGATGATCGGAGCCGGCATCTTCGTCGCGCTGGCCCCTGCGGCGGCCGCCGCAAGGGGCCAGACTACTTATCGGACTAGTCATCGCCGCCGCTGTCGCGGGCTGCAATGCGATGTCCTCGGCCCGGTTGGCGGCGCGTTACCCGCAGTCGGGCGGTGCCTACGTATACGGCCGCGAGCGCCTCGGCGCGTTCTGGGGCCACACGGCGGGATGGAGTTTCGTCGTCGGCAAGACCGCGTCCTGCGCGGCGATGGCACTCACCGTCGGGTACTACATGTGGCCGACTTTCGCCCCCGCGGTGGCATTCGCATCGGTGGTCGCGCTCACGGCCTTCGGCTACGCCGGTATACAGAAGTCCGCTCTGCTCACCCGCGCCATCGTGGCTCTGGTGCTTGCGGTGCTCGCGGTGGTGGTCGTCGCCATCCTGGGGTTCGGTGACGTCGACGCGAACAGGTTGATCACAGATGACGTCGCGGGTCGCGGCGTGTTTGAGGCTGCTGGCCTACTCTTCTTCGCCTTCGCCGGGTACGCGCGCATCGCCACCCTCGGTGAAGAGATTCGCGATCCCCGAGAGAACCATTCCGCGCGCCATCGCGCTGACGTTGGGCGCCGCCCTGGTCATCTACGCGCTGGTTGCCACCGCGGTTCTCGCGGAACTGGGCGCCACCAGGCTCGCCGGGGCAGATGCACCGCTGGCCGAGGCTGTGCTCGCGGCCGGCTTCCCGGCTCTGGTACCGCTGGTCGGCGCCGGTGCAGCAATAGGGGCGCTGGGAGCGCTGCTGGCTCTCCTTCTTGGGGTATCGCGGACCACTCTGGCCATGGCCCACGATCGCCATCTACCACCTGCTCTGGCGGCAGTGCACGCGCGCCATCACAAACCTCATCGTGCAGAGTTGACCGTCGGGATCACGGTCGCGCTGCTGGCCGCGTTCGTCGATGTGCGCAGCGCCATTGGCTTCTCGTCGTTCGCGGTACTGCTGTACTACGCAATCACCAACGCATCGGCGCTGACCCTGGGCACTGGACGGCTGCTTCCGGCGCTGGGTCTGGCGGGCTGCCTGACCCTGGCCGTCACGCTGCCGGGAACCGCAGTCGTGACCGGCACGGCGGTGGTGCTCGCCGGAATGCTGACCTACGCGGTGCGGGTCCGCCCGCGCAATTCGTGAGGTGCCGCGACAGACCTGCTTAGAAGACGCGGATCCAGTCGACGAGCATCTCCGCCGGGTAGGAACCCCCGGCGGGCTCCCGGCCACCCGAACCACCAACTGCGATATTGAAGATCGGCACCATGGTGAAGCCCGGATCATTGAACGGCCAATCCTCGATGGAGTACGCCGGGACCTCGAAGAAGGGCTGCATCCCCGGCTCGTAGTCCTTCCAGAAGTACATCCCGCTCGAAAGCCACGTCATACGCCACCTGTGCCACGCGTTGTCGACAGGATGTCGGTTGGTGGCAAACGAGGTGCCGTCCAGCCTGGCGTGCACGGTGGTTCCCGAAGGCCAGTCGCGGTTGCCATACCACTCGACAAGGTCGATTTCGCCTCCACGGACGGGATTGTCGTTCAACAGCCAGAAAGCGGGCCAGGCACCGTCGGTCAAGCAGTTGAGCTTGATGCGGGCCTCCCAGGTGGTTCCCATCCCGCCGCGCCACAATCCGACGACCTTGGCGCTGGCGTATTTCTCCTGGATGTTCGCACCGGGGCCGCGCGTCGCACGAATGACGAGGTTGCCGTTGCCGTCCTGGAATACGTGCTCCTGGTCAGTGACGTACCGCCCCATGTTCTCGGGCCGATCCCAGACGACCGGGTTCTTGATCCTCTCGCGTTCGGGAACGAGGAACCACCACGCTGGGTCCGGTGGCGCCCCGGCCGGGCCGTTGAACTCTTCCTGGAACAGGAAGACCGGACCCGGGTCTGCGGCCACGGGCGCCGGCTCGCCCGGCCCCTGCAGGCCCGGCCCTGGACCCGGCGGAGTATCGCCGACGATCGGTTGGGCCTGGGCCTGGGGAAGGGGCAGCGCGGCAGCTGCCACACCGAACCCCGCCATCAACATCGCGCTACGACGATCCATAGTTGACACAGGCAGCACCCTAGACAATCCGGGCCCGCACGGCCACCCGCTCGGTCATTGTTAGCGAAATATGACCACATTCATCGGTCGGCCATCCGAACCGGTTGGATCAGCCTGCACCTCGATGGGGACGACGTGTACCCGTTGACTAGGCGAGTCGCTACGGCGTACGCCGTTTCCGCTGGTCCCGCGGCGGCACCCCGTTGACACCCTCGATGGACTGGGCGTAGTTGCCCACAGCGAAGGCGACCGTGGCGGCCATGATCCCGAGTGCGTGCCGGTCTATGTTGTCGATCGTGTCGAGAGCCGTGTGGTAGTTCGGATCGAACGGAGCGCCCGCACGACCACCCCAAAGCCTGGCCTGAACTTCGGTTTTGCGTTGTGACCATCCGGTGGTGAGCCCCCCTACCGGGACGCCCGCCGCCAGGAACGGCGCGTAGTCCGTACTTCTTCCCAGCGGCAGGTCAGCGGGCCGCAAACCCGCCAGGTTTAGGTAGCCGGCAAGCATTCGCTCTATGCCGGCCGACCCCTCTGGCGCAGGGTCGGGTTCAGGGCCAGGCTCCGCAGACTGGTCACCATCGTCGGTGAAGTAGCCCGCATTGAGCGAGGCGATCATGTCCAGGTTCAGGTACAGCGCGATGTCGCCGAGTTGTTCGCTGGTCAGTGAGCGGACGTAGTTCGAGGAACCATCTGTCGAGATCTCCCCAGAACCCCAGAAGGCGAACCGCACAGTGTTTCCAGCCTCCGGTTCCGCACCGAGCTGCAGCGCGGTCTCCAGCACGGCAGCAACCCCTGATCCGTTGTCGTTGATACCCGGCCCCGACTGCACACTATCGAGGTGCGCACCCACCATGATGACATTCTGGGTGTCGCCGGACTTGGTCTGCGCAATCACATTTCGTGATGTGGTCATCACCGGTTTGTTATCGAGCACCAGCGTTACCGGCGCATTGGTGCGGCGGAGCGCAGCATCGGCGGTCGGGTCGATCACACCGACCGGGATGGTGAGATTGCTGAAATAACCCGGTGTGAACAAACTTGGCGGCGCTCCGACCGGATTGGTCGGGCTGGCTTTGCTGACCACGAGCAGACCGACCGCGCCCTGCGTGAGCGCAATGTTCTGTTTGTCGAGGATCGAGCAGCTGCTGTCGTCGACCACCGAGATCGCGCCCTTGACCGAGGCGCCTACGTAGTCGGCTTCTGTGCAACCGGCCGGCCTGTGCGGCCTGAAACTGAGTGCTCGCAGCCCACCCGGCGGTGTAGTCAGCAGCAACGAAGACTGTTCGACGCGGTGTTTTCGGCCCGCGACGGTGAGTACGGGCTTACCTCCCCGGGATCCGGAGAGGCGCTGGAATTCAGGGGTCTGGACATCGAATCCCTTGTCGCGCAGGCGTTGCGCGACGTAGTTGACACTGGCCTGATAACCGCTCGAGCCATCGGCCCGGTTACGGTCGTCGGCATCGGCGATGCTTTGCAGCTCCAGCAGGTGACTGTACACACCATCGACGGTCACCCTTTCAGCCAGCTCAGCCCCGAGTTCTGGCGCGGGCGGCGGGGGACTCGACGAGCAGGACACGGCAGTCGCCGCCAGAATCGCGATGGCCGCCGGCCACCTGATGCTCATGACTCAGTCAACCGATAGCGGGTGCGATCTTCGCGGGCAGGCAGCCCGTTGCGGCCGCTTTGGTCCCGCGCGTACAGGCCCACTGAGTAGGCGACGCCGCCACCATGGATCTGCAGCGCCGTCCGATCGATGTTGTCGAGTGTGTCCAAATCCGTGTGATAGTGAGGATCAAATGGTTCGTCGGCTTGACCGCCCCACACCTCGGCCTGCTGCGCGGATTTCTCCTGGCCCGCGCCCGCGAACAGGCCTCCGGCCGGGACCCCGGATTTCGTGAACGGGTCGTAGTCCGACCTGCCGTCGAACGGTGAATCCTCGGCCGGCTTCCCCTCGCGGTCGAGATAGGTCACCAAGGTCCGCTCAATTCCGGCCGCCCCCTCCGGAACTCGGGGAACCCGCGCGCCGGGCCGAGTCGACTGGTCACCGTCGAGTGTGAAATAGCCGGGGTTCGGAGAGGCGAGCATATCGAAATTGAGGTACAACGCGATGTCCCTGAGGCTGTCGACGTCCAGAGAGTCGACGTAGTTGATAGAACCGCGCAGGCCGACCTCCTCGGCCCCCCAGAACCCGAACCGGACCGCGTTGCGTACCGATGGCGAACTTCCCAGCTGCAGTGCGGTTTCCAGCACAGCGGCAACCCCTGAGCCATTGTCGTTGATACCCGGTCCCTCAGCCACACTATCGAGATGCGCGCCGACCATCACCACGTCGGTGGTAGAGCCCGTCTTGGTCTGCGCGATGACATTGCGGGTACTCTCCTCGCGAACGCCGGCATTGAGCTTGATCGCCACCGATGCGCCCTGCTGCCCACGCAACTGCGCGCCCGCCGCTTTGGTGACACCGATGGCCGGTATCTTCACCTCGGTGGCCTCCCCCAAAGTGGCGCCCGTCAGGTCACCGTCTTCGTTGTTCGCAACGATCAGCGCCAGCGCGCCGCGTTCGGCGGCGGCGGTCTGCTTCTCGCCGAACGGACAGGAACCACGATCAACCAGCACGACCGCGCCTTCGACCTGCAGGCCGTCATAGTCGCTGGTCGTGCAACCTGGTGAGCCCTCCGCCCGAGCCGGCACCAAGGGGCCGGCGATACCCTCGGACCCTGCCGACTCTGTTCCGATGGTGTACTCCAGCGGGTAGGCGGTGACCGTTTCGCCGGCAACCGTTAACGAAGGCTCATCTGCCCAGGGAATGCGGACCTCGAATTGCGGAGTTTCGACATCGAATCCTTTGTCCCGCAACATATTCACTACGTAGTCCAGACTCGCGTCGTATCCTTGGGTGCCGAGCGCGCGGATGCCTCCGTGCGCGTCGGCGATCTCCTGGAACTTGCCAAGGTGGGCCATCATGGCGTCCACCGTGACCTGCTCGAAAAGCATGTCTGCGAACTCGGCCGCCGCCGCGCGGTTCTCATCCCGGAGCGGCGCCGGATAGGTCACCCGACCGCATCCGCTTAATCCGGCCACGGCCACCAGCAGCGCCGCTACTGTGGCGACTGCCGAGGTCATGGGCGCAGCCCGATGTGTCCGTTTCACGCCACCACGTTAGCGCGAGCCCAGATAGTCCAGCACCGCGTCGGCTGCCACCCGCGGTTGCTCGATCTGTAAAAAGTGCCCGGCACCCGGAATGGTCAGCACCCGACTGCCCGGTGGCAGCACCGTGGCGATCTGGTCGGCGTACCCGGCCATCATCGCGCCGTCCTGCGCTCCCTGCAGGTGCAGGATCGGCACCCGCGGCAGCTCGAAGCGCCACCGATGCAGCTCAGAGTACCGCGGCGCCGGGCGCGTCGGGCGGACCAACGCGCGGTAATACCCCACCGCCGCCCGACGATGGGCCCGGCTCGGGAGGGCCGCCAGGGCTTGCTCCAATTCGGCACCGGTCGGATAGCCGGGCGGCCCCCAGTCAAGCCACAGTCTCGGGATGACCCGCGGAAGTAGCCGCTCGGGCACCCCGGGTAGCTGGAAGAACATGATGTACCAGCTGTTGCGCATTTGTCGCGGCATCATCTGCAGCTGACGGCGCACGGAGCCGCGCGTCCGGTTCATCGCCCCCACCGGTGGCACCGCCATCGAGATGTGCTCGGCAAATGGCGAGTCCGGATACGCGGCAATGGCGTTGCTGGTGAAGGCGCCCCAGTCGTGGCCGATCAGCACCGCGTCCGGAGGCGCCCCCAGTTCACGGTATACGGCCAGCGCGTCGTACATCAGCGCCCCAATGTGATAATCGCCGTCGGCAGCAGGACCGGTTGGGGCGTACCCACGTGAGAAGGGGGCGACCACCCGCATACCCTGCTCGGCGAGGATCGAGGCCGTCTTGCGCCATCCCCACGCACTGTCGGGGAAGCCGTGCAGACACAGAACGAGGCGGCCATCAGAGGGTCCCCAGGACAGCGCCGTTACGTCCAGGTGTGGCAGTTTCAGCACCAAGGTCTCTGGGTCGGTCACCATGATCTCGTCCATAGCAGCAGGAGCCCTTTCGTCGGTTCAATCACTTCGGCGGGCTCGTCAAGCATCACGGCGATTCACCACCAAGACACCCACGATCAACGCGGCGAAAACAACACCAGCAAAGTAGCCCAGTGACACCAGTTCGCTCCACGGCACCGCATAGGTCGGGAACAACCACCGCACGTCAGGGAACCTGAAGACATTGGCGAACGGCAGGTAGGGCCCGATCTGGGCACCCCTGCCCGGAAGGTGGCCCAGCAGCGGTTCGACCACCAACGGCCACAGCAGTAGCACGGTGACCGCACCGGCGGTATGGCGCACCAGCGCGGCGCCACCGACGCCTAGCACGGCTGCCAACGCGGCGTAGAGAGCGACCCCGGACGTCGTACGCCACACATCCGGATCGACGAGCCTCAGCGTCCCGACCCCCGGCAGATCAGCGACCATCCGCGCCACCACGACTGAGCCGAGGACCATGACCGCCGCGAAGGCGGCGGAAAACACGGCCGCGACTACAGCTCTGGCGATAAGCACCAGGGACCGGTTCGGACTCGCCATGAACGTCGTCCGCACCATCCCGGTGCGGTACTCCCCGGTAACGGTAATCGCCGCTACCACCATCAGCACGGGTACCCCGAACACCACGACACCGAGCGCAGCCGCCGGCGGCGTCAGCCGCACGTAGTCGTATGCGGTGGCGCCCTGCAGCGCAGCGGTGCCCAAGCTCAACACTGCAACCGCCACGGCCGACCACAACGTCGAACGCACCGTCGTCAGCTTGATCCGCTCGGCGTTCATCACGGCGGCGACCGTGCCTGGTTGGTTCATCGCCGATCAGCTCGATACTCGGTGGCCGCTTCGGTCGACGACAGATAGGCCTGCTCCAGCGAGGCTCCCTCAAAGCTCAATTCGTGTAGGACGATCGAATGCCGGGCCGCCAGCTCCCCGACCGCTTCGGTTGTGGTGGCCAGCACAGTCAGTGCGTCGGTGTGGTCACGCACCGCCAGCCCGGCACCGCTGACCACCTCGCGCAGCGCCTGTAGCTGTGGGCTGCGCACCCGCACGCTGGCCTCGCCGGAGCGTCCGATGAACTCACTCACCGTGGTGGCCGCGATGAGCTTGCCCTTCCCGATGACGACCAGGCGCTCTGCGGTGTTCGCCATCTCCGAGAGCAGGTGACTGGACACCAACACGGTGCGCCCCTGACTGGCCAGCGTGCGCATCAGCTTCCGCACCCAGTGAATGCCCTCAGGGTCCAGACCGTTGACCGGTTCGTCGAAAAAAAAGCACCGGCGGATCCCCGATCAGCGCAGCCGCAATACCGAGGCGCTGGCTCATGCCCAGCGACAGGGTGCCTGCCTTGGAGCCCCCGGCAGTGGCCAGACCCACCATTTCCAGGACCTCGCCGACCCGACCAGCCGGGATACCGTTGGTCGCGGCGATCCAACGTAGGTGACTACGAACCGACCGGTTCGGGTGGATCTGCCGGGCGTCTAGGAGCGCGCCCACCGTGCGCAACGGATTGGTGAGTTGCCGATAGGACTTGCCGTCGATGGTGGCAGCGCCCGACGTCGGGTGATCGAGGCCAAGGATCATCCGCATAGTGGTGGTCTTACCGGCCCCATTGGGGCCGAGGAATCCGGTAACTGCACCTGGCTCGATCGTGCATGTCAAACCGTCGACGGCCCGATTCGATCCGTATGTCTCTGTCAGAGAGACTAATTCGATCATTGGTTCATCGTCGAACTTCCCAGCGCAGCCGAACTTCTCAGCACAAGTTAGTGTTTGGCGATCATGTATGTCGATACTTCGCGCCGGCGCTCATCAGAGCGCCGGGCTGGAGGGTTCCGCCCAGAACCTTTTCGGGATACGACCCGCACGGCGGGCCAGGTATCCGCCCTTCACCGCGGCTGCCATCGCCGCGGCCATCATCGCTGGATCAGCGGCACGGGTGACGCCGCTGGCCAACAGCACGGCGTCGCAGCCCAGCTCCATCGCCAGCGCGGCATCACTTGCGGTGCCGATACCCGCGTCGAGGATCACCGGCACGCTGGCCTGTTCGACGATCATCTCGATGTTGTGCGGGTTGGCGATGCCCAGCCCAGTGCCGATCGGCGACCCGAGCGGCATGACCGCCGCGCAGCCGGCCGCTTCCAATCGGTGTGCGAGGACGGGATCATCGTTGGTGTACGGCAGTACGACGAACCCAAGGTCGACCAGTTGCTCGGCGGCCTTGATCAATTCCACAGCATCGGGCAGCAGTGTGCGCTCATCGGCAATCACCTCGAGCTTGACCCAGTTCGTCTGCAGGGCTTCACAAGCCAATTGGGCGGTCATCACCGCTTCCGCAGCCCCGCGGCAGCCGGCCGTGTTCGGCAGTGGCGTGATACCGACCCGTGCCAGCAGCTCGAGCACCCCAGTACCGCCCTGAGCGTCGACCCGACGCATCGCGACAGTGGTGAGCTCGGCCTCCGCGGCGATCAACGCCGCCTCAAGCACCGCGAGGTTGGCGGCGCCGCCGGTACCGAGGATCAACCGCGAGCTGAACTCGGTGCCCGCGATGCTCAGCTTGCTCGCTCCGGTTTGCAAAGCCACCTCAGCCACCTTGCACCGCTGCCACCACTTCGACTTTCACTCCGTCGGTAAGAGCGGTGTGCCACTGAGACCGCGGAATCACCGTCCAGTCGACCGCGACGGCGATCCCGTTCAGTTGGAATCCGAGCTTGTCCAGCAGCGCTCCGACCGTCATCTGCTCATCAACCTCTACCGCTTCGTCGTTGACGATCACCCTCATTGGGCCATCACCGGCCCTAGACACTCGGCGTCGGGCAGCGGCACGCCATGTAGCTCCGCAGCGACTGCCTCAGCCGTCCACGGGGCCAGCAGGAAACCCGACCGTCCGTGCCCCGCGGCCACCAGTGTGCGCTCATCGAGTCTGCCGACGAGCGGCAGGTTGTCGGTGGTCGCTGGCCGCAGACCAGCTGCGCACTCGGCGAATTCGTAGTCACCCAGCGCCGGTAACACCGCGCAGGCGTCGTCGAGCAGTTCGCGCACGCCCGCCACCGCGGGGGCGGTGTCTCGGCCGTGCTCGTACTGCGTCGCGCCGACCACCACGCCGTCCGCCCTGGGAACCAGATATACCTGGCGCCCGTGTACACGGGCGCGAATCACGTTCTGCGGCACAGGCATACACCCTGGACGCCAACGTAGCCTCAGCACCTCCCCCTTCACCGCACGGATCGGTAATCCAGGCCATAGCGCAGGCGCGTCGACTCCATTGGCGATCACGATGGTCCTGGCGGCGTCAACATCGGCCAGGTCGCGCACGGGGGGCGCCCATTGGACGCCGAGACGATCGCAGTGCGCAGCAAGCGCCTCGACGACCACACGGTTGTCCACCGCGAGCTCGGTTTCTGCGATCAGGCCATACCGAATACCTTGGGCAAGAAAGGGTTCCACATCACGTGCGGAATTGGTCAGCACCACCGGATGGCCTTGATCAGATAGCCAGTCGCCCACGGTCTTTAGATCTGCGACATCGGCCCGGTCGACGGCGACTACCAGCGACCCCCGGGCAGTCACTACTTCGGGCGGCAGCCCGTCCAGAAATCCCCGATTCCACAGTTCGAGCGACGCTAGACCGAGCCGGAGCAGCCGCTCTTCGCCGGGCCAGCCCTCGCTATGCGGCGCGAGCATCCCGCCAGCTACCCAGGAGGCGCCCGACTCACCGGGGCCTCCCCCCGGGTCGCTTCGCTCCTGCCCCCCGGGACGGTGCACCCGGACCGCCAAGCCGTCCTGAGCCGCGCGACGCGCAACGGAAAGCCCGATGACACCGCCCCCGATGACGACTAGGTCCATTCCAGCTCTACCCGTCCTGGGCATCGTCTGCTCCCTTCGCCGGCATGATCCGGATCAGGTGTGACGGTAAGAGCGGCGAGCTCACTCTCAGTCCCCGTACCCGGGACTCCCGCGTGGTCGGCTACCAGCCTACTTCGGTGGCGGGTTAGCGTTCGCGACGTGAGTGATTCCGCACCGCGCGCCGTGCTGCTCTCCGCGAAGCTGTACCTATGCACCGACGCTCGCCGAGAGCGCGACGACCTGGCGGAGTTCGTCGACGCGGCGCTCGCGGGCGGCGTCGACGTCATCCAGCTCAGGGACAAGGGATCGCCCGGCGAGCAGCGATTCGGCCCTTTGGAGGCCCGCGAGGAACTCGACGCACTGGCCACGATCGGCGACGCGGCCCGCCGCCATGGCGCATTGCTGGCCGTCAACGACCGCGCCGACGTCGCGCTGGCCGCGGACGCCGATGTGTTGCACCTCGGTCAGGATGACCTGCCACTACCGATCGCGCGAAGCATCATCGGCGACCGCCTCATCGGCCGCTCTACCCACGATGTTGACCAACTGAACGCCGCGGTGGCCCCAGACCCGAACGGTCCAGACTACTTCTGCGTCGGACCGTGCTGGCCCACACCCACCAAACCGGGCCGGCCGGCACCAGGCCTCGAACTGGTCCGTGCCGCTCGCGCGATCGAGGACGAAACCGGAACCAACAAGCCCTGGTTCGCCATCGGCGGAATCGACGCCGCCCGGGTACCCGACATCCTCGACGCCGGGGCGTCTCGCATCGTCGTGGTGCGCGCGATCACGGCCGCCGACGATCCGAAGGCGGCCGCTGAGCGGCTGAACGAGCTGCTCAGCGCTCACCGGTGACGGGCAGCGGGATCGACGCCGCCACGCCGCGTAACCGCTCCCAGCTCGCGGCGAAGCCAGGGTGCAGCGGCAGGTCGGCCACCCTGTCCTCGAGGACCCAACGCAACTCCGCACTCTCGCGGTTGGGGACGGTGTCCAGTAGCGCCTGAGCATCTGCGATGACGGTGGTGTAGCTCCACCCGGCTACTTCGGCAGTGACAACCGTGGCGCGCACGACCAGCTGATCGGCAAGTAACCCGGCCTCCTCGTGCGCTTCGCGGACTGCGGCCTGCTCGGGTGTCTCGTGGCTGTCGCGGGCACCGCCGGGAAGGCCCCAGGTGCCGCCCTGATGGCTCCACGGCGCACGATGCTGGAGCAGCACCGCGGCCGCACCGTCCGGTCTGCGCGCCCGTAGCAGCAGGCCCGCGGCACCGTGCCTGCCCCAATACGCGATTCCGTCAGCCGACACGACCCAGCCGTCACCATCCCCGCGCACGCGTTCAGAATAGGGAACAGACGCCGACACCGGGGAAGTCAGCGCCGTCGAATGCACACCGGCGGGGCGGGAAGCTCTTAGACTTCTTTCATAGAGTGTGCGTCAGTGCGACAGCCGGAGAGATCGAAACCAAAATGAGGTCCGCGCAAACGTGACTGTGGAGTTGGCGCATCCCTCGACCGAACCCCTTGCGTCCCGGTCACAAACCACCCCTGCGCATCAGCGGTGGTGGTTTCTGTGGACCACGCCCGGCCGCATTTTGAGCATCGGTTTCGTTCTGGCAGCGCTGGTAGTCGGCAGCGCCTTCGCGACCTCGATGACCATCGACAGTCGCCAGCATGCACTTACCACCGTCCTCAACCACACAGAACCGTTAGCCTACGCAGCCGGTCAGCTCTACACGACGTTATCTGTCGCCGACGCTGCCGCCGCCACGGCATTCATCGCCGGCGTCGAACCCCGCGATGTCCGACAGCGCTACGAGCAGGCGATCACCGATGCCGCAGTCGCGGTGACCCGAGCCTCGAGCGGCCTGGCTGATGAGGAACTGGTGCAGCTGCTGGGCAGAATCAACGCCAGGCTGGCCGTCTACACAGGGCTGATCGAGACGGCGCGAGCCAACAGCCGGGCGGGCAACCCGGTCGGTTCGTCCTACCTGTCGGAAGCGTCCGCGCTGATGCAGCAGCTGATCCTGCCGGATGCGCGGTACCTCTACGAGGCGACCTCGCTGCAGGTGGACGTCGAGGCCACCGCCTCGACCCGCATCCCTACCCCGGTGATTGTGGTGGTGGCGTCGACCCTGTTGTTCGGGGTATTCGCTAACCGCTGGCTGGCCAAGCGCACCCGAAGACGGGTCAATATCGGGTTCGTCGCCGGTGGGCTGGCGGTGTTGATCATGTTTCTCTGGGTCGGCACGACGCTGGTGATCTCGACGGTGGGCAGCCGCAGCGCAAAAGACACGGCGGCCGAGTCCCTCAAGACGGTGACCAACCTGGCGATCACCGCGCAGCAGGCACGGGCCGACGAAACCCTGTCACTGATTCGCCGTGACGATGAGAACGTGCGCAAGCAGTCCTATTATCAGCGGATCGAACTGATGCGGCACCAGCTGGCCCACTATCTTGCGCGAGATGATGCAATCGACAAGTCCGAACTCGCCGATGCAGACCAATTACTCCAACGGTGGCGTGCGGCCGACGACCGGATCACCGCCTATATCGCTGTCGGCAACTACCAGGCCGCAACGGAGGTCGCGCTGGGCGATGGCGAGGATGACGCCACACCCGCGTTCGACAAGCTTGACGCGGAGCTGACCAAAGGCATCGAGCAGATCCGCGCTCAGTTGCGCAGTGAAATCGTCAGTGCCCGTCGAGTGCTCTCCGGTGCGACGGTAGGGGCCGCAACGCTCAGTGTCACGGCTGCCATTGCCATGGCGCTGGGGATCTGGCCGAGACTAAGCGAGTATCGGTGATGAGCGCTCGCGCGAAGAACAGCCGAACACCGATGAGCGCTCGCGCGAAGAGATTTGGCACGGCCGTCACGGCGGCGCTGCTGCTGTTGAGCGGGTGCGCGCAACCGGATCCGGCGGCGCCGCCCCCTAGCGTCAGGCTCGCACCGCCGACACCCTCGGGATTGGTTGAACTGCCGCCGGAGCAGGTGCACCCACCGATGGCGGCCGACGATGACTGCGACGTGATGGCCAGCCTGCGGCCCTTCGACACCCGGGCCGAGGCCGAAGCGGCGGTCGCTGACATCAAAGCGCGCGGCCGGCTGATCGTCGGCCTCGACGTCGGCAGCAACCTATTCAGCTTCCGCGATCCGATCACCGGCAAGATCACCGGCTTCGACGTGGATATCGCCGGCGAGATTGCCCGCGACATCTTCGGAACCCCGTCGCAGGTGGAGTATCGGATTCTGTCGTCGGAGGACCGTATCGCCGCGCTGCAGCGCAAACAGGTCGACGTGGTGGTCAACACGATGACCATCACCTGTAAGCGCAAGAAGTTGGTGAACTTCTCCACGGTGTACCTAATCGGCAACCAACGGATCCTGGTACCGAAAGACTCGGGGATCAGCGGCCCGGAGGATCTGTCGGGCAAACGCGTCTGCGTAGTGAAGGGCACTACGTCCTTGGAGCGGATACAAGAAATCACCCCGCCGCCGATCATTGTCAGCGTGGTGACGTGGGCCGACTGTCTGGTCGCGATGCAGCAGAGCCAAGTCGATGCGGTGAGCACTGACGACTCGATACTGGCCGGTCTGGTCTCTCAGGATCCTTATCTGCGCATTGTGGGGCCCTCGCTGAACGTGGAGCCTTACGGAGTTGGCATAAATCTGGAGAACATCGGCCTAGTGCGGTTCGTCAACGGGACCCTGGAACGTATCCGCAAAGATGGCACCTGGAACACATTGTACCGCAAGTGGTTGACGGTATTGGGGCCCGCACCGACCCCTCCGGTGGCGAGGTATTCGGACTGATGGGCGAGTATGACGAGGAGGATCCGGGAACCCAGCGCGCGAGTCTGGCCGACCTGGGAATGGACTCGGTATCGACGATGCGCCCCATGTCAACCCAAGCGGTGTTCCGGCCCAGTTTCGAGAACGAGGACTTCAGCGATGGCGAGTCTGATCAGACCGGCTATTCCGAACCACAGGTGCAGGCGACGACACTGACTCGCACGCTGTCACCTACCCGGCGCCTTGGGGGCGGTCTGGTGGTGATCCCGCGGGTGTCTGACGTTAACCCGCTGACCGCGCTGATGACCGACCCAGTCGTGGCAGAATCGAAGCGGTTCTGCTGGAACTGTGGGCGCCCAGTTGGCCGGTCGTCTCAAGACGGGCAGGCGCTGTCGGAGGGTTGGTGCCCACACTGCGGAAGCGCGTATTCCTTTCTACCGCAACTGTCTGCCGGCGATATCGTGGCCGACCAGTACGAGATCAAAGGTTGCATCGCGCACGGCGGGCTGGGCTGGATTTACCTGGCCTTCGACAAGAACGTCAACGACCGTCCGGTGGTGCTCAAGGGTTTGGTGCACTCTGGTGACGCCGAGGCTCAAGCCATCGCGATGGCCGAGCGCCAGTTCCTGGCCGAGGTGACCGACCCCGGGATTGTGAAGATCTTCAACTTCGTCGAACACGAGGACAAGCGCGGCAAACCGATCGGCTACATCGTCATGGAGTATGTCGGCGGATCTTCGCTAAAACAGGCGACCCGTCTCAAAAAGCGTGCGGGCTCGCGGCTGGAGGTCGCCGAGGCCATCGGCTTCACGCTCGAAGTTCTTCCTGCGCTGAGCTACCTGCACGCCAACGGGCTGGTCTATAACGATCTGAAGCCCGAGAACATCATGGTGACCGAGGCTCAACTCAAGCTCATCGACCTAGGCGCGGTCTCTCCCATCAACTCGTTCGGCTTTCTCTACGGGACTCCGGGTTATCAGGCTCCCGAGATCGTGCGGACTGGCCCCACCATCGCCACCGACATCTACACGGTAGGCCGCACGCTGGCGGCCCTAACGTTACACCTGCCAACCCGCAAGGGCCGATACGTCGACGGGTTGCCTGAAGACGATCCTGTGCTGAACGAGTATGACTCGTTTCGCCGGCTACTGCGCCGTGCAACAGATCCCGACCCGCGGCGGCGGTTCCAAACTACTGAGGAAATGGCCGGCCAGCTGATGGGAGTGCTGCGTGAGGTTGTGGCACACGACACCGGGGTGCCGCGCCCCGGTCTGTCGACTGTGTTCAGCCCCTCGCGATCGACATTCGGGGTGGACCTTCTGGTCGCACATACCGATGTCTACCTGGACGGCCAGGTTCACTCTGAGAAGCTCACCGCGCAGGAGATAATCAAGGCCCTTCAAGTTCCGTTGGTAGACCCGACCGACGTTGGCGCGCCGGTGCTTTCGGCGACGGTGCTCAGTGAGCCCGTGCAGACCCTTGATTCGTTGCGCGCCGCACGACATGGGGCATTGGATTCCGACGGCCTAGACCTGTCCCAGTCGATCGAGCTATCGTTGATGGAGGTTCGCGCCTTGCTCGACCTCGGCGATGTTGCCAAGGTCGCACGCAAGCTCGACACCCTCGCCGAGCGGGTCGGCTGGCAGTGGCGGCTGGTCTGGTTCCGCGCCGTCTCCGAGCTGCTCACTGCGGACTACGACTCCGCGGCGAAACATTTCACCGAGGTGCTCAACACATTTCCCGGTGAGCTGGCACCCAAAATGGCGGTGGCAGCCACCGCCGAGTTGGCCGGAAACGCCGATGAAGGTAAGTTCTACGACTCCGTGTGGTCCACTGACCGGGGGGTGGTCTCGGCCAGTTTCGGCCTTGCGCGTGCTCTGTCCGCTGATGGCAAGCGCGACGCAGCGGTCCGCGTTCTCGATGAAGTGCCAGCCACCTCAAGGTATTTCGCGACCGCGCGGCTCACGAGCGCGGTCACGCTGCTGTCTGGTCGGTCAGCAAGTGAGGTCACCGAGCAACAGATCCGCACTGCAGCCCGTCGCGTGGAGGCGCTGCCCGACACCGAGCCGCGGGTATTGCAGATACGGGCGTTGGTCCTGGGAACCGCCATGGACTGGCTCGCCGACAACACCGCCAGTACCAACCACATTCTGGGGTTTCCGTTCACCGAGCACGGCCTGCAGCTCGGCGTCGAAGCCTCGCTGCGCAACCTCGCAAGAGTCGCGCCCACTCAGCCGCACCGCTACGCCTTAGTCGATTTGGCCAACAGCGTGCGGCCGATATCGACGTTCTGAGGTCAAACTACGGCGGCTGAGATATCACTGATCCGTAGGAACCGGGTCAGCCAGCAAGGACCTGCGCGCACTCCCGAGCGATCGCCAGCTCTTCGTTTGTGGGAATGACCAGTACCGTCGTCGGCGAACCGTCGGCAGAGATGCGTCTGGCCTCCCCGGCCGGTTTGTCGTTCCGGCTTTCGTCGAGTTCGATGCCGAACGCCGCCAGACCCGCAAGGGCGTCGCGGCGCACCGCCGTATCGTTCTCTCCGACGCCTGCGGTAAACGTGATGACATCCGCTGTGTTCAGCACCGCCATGTAAGCGCCGATGTACTTACGCAATCGGTGGATATACACGTCGTAGGCTAATTGCGCTGCTGCCCGGTCAGATTCGGGACCCGACTCGATCCGCTGGCGGAGCACCCGGAAATCAAGCTCGCCCGCAAGACCGCGCATGCCCGATTCTCGATTGAGCATCGTATCGATATCTTCGACACTCATGCCTGCGGTCCGCCACAGATAGCTGATCAGGCCGGGGTCCACGTCGCCGGAACGCGTCCCCATCACCAAACCCTCCATGGGGGTCAGCCCCATCGAGGTCTCCACGGGTCGGCCGCCGACGATTGCCGAGGCCGATGCCCCGTTCCCGAGATGCAGAACGATCTGTCTCAGGGACTCGCGCGGTGAGCTGAGGAAGGATGCTGCCTGCTGGCTGACGTACTGATGGGAAATGCCGTGAAACCCGTAGCGCCTGACCTGCCACTGGGCGGCTATCTCGTGGTCGATGGCGTAGGTAGCTGCAACAGGCGGCAAATCATGGAAGAACGCAGTGTCAAATACCGCGATGTGAGGTAGGTGTGGCAATGCTTGGCGGGCCACTTGGATGCCGAGGATCGATGCTGGGTTGTGCAGTGGTGCAAGCGCAGCCAGCTCCTCAAGCTGTGCGACCACAGCATCGTCGACAACCGTTGGCCGGTACAGATCCGGCCCGCCGTGCACGACCCGATGGCCGACCGCCACCAGTCCGAGCTCGTCTAGTGAGTGCCCGCCCGCAGCCAGCGAGTCGAACACCATACTCAAGGCCGCGGCATGATCGGCTACTGCGATCCCCGCCGAGCCCTGCTCTACTTCCTCACCGATGCGTTCGACCGCTCCGGAGGCAACCGTCATCCCTGATTCGGCTTGCACGACTGAGTATTTCACTGTTGAAGAACCAGAGTTGAGGACCAGCACAGAGGGTGTCACGCATTCACCCCTGGGCCTGAATCGCGGTGATCGCGACGGTGTTCACTATGTCTTCGACCAACGCTCCACGCGACAGGTCGTTGACAGGCTTGTTGAGGCCTTGCAGCACCGGTCCGATCGCGATGGCTCCCGCGCTGCGCTGGACCGCCTTGTAGGTGTTGTTACCGGTATTGAGGTCGGGGAAGATCAGCACCGTGGCATGGCCGGCAACCTTTGACTCAGGCATCTTCGTGGCCGCCACTGACGGTTCGACGGCGGCGTCATATTGGATCGGCCCCTCGACCAGTAGATCGGGTTCTCGGGAACGGACTAATTCTGTTGCTCTCCTCACCTTTTCGACGTCAGCCCCGGCGCCGGATGTTCCTGTCGAATACGACAGCATCGCCACCCGAGGTTCAATGCCGAACTGCGCGGACGTCTGCGCCGAGGAGACGGCGATATCGGCAAGCTGCTCGGCGGTTGGGTCCGGCACGATTGCACAGTCCCCGTAAGCCAGTACTTCATCGGCCAGGCACATGAGGAAAATGCTCGAAACCGTAGAGACGCCTTCTGCTGTCCTGATGATCTCGAACGCCGGTCTGATTGTGTGCGCCGTCGTGTGTCTTGCCCCCGACACCATTCCGTCGACCATGTCGTTGTGCACCAGCATGGTGCCGAAGTATGAGACGTCGTGAATGATCTCGCGAGCATGCTCGAGCGTGACCCCTTTGTGGGAACGTAACTCCGCGTACTGCTGCGCGAATTGGTCACACAGTTCACTAGTTTGCGGATCGAGAACAGCGGCTCGGGACAAGTCGACACCCAGTTCTGCAGCGCGAGCACGGACCTGCACTTCCTCGCCGAGGATCGTCAGGTCGGAGACACTTCGCTGCAGTAGCCTACCGGCCGCCTTGAGAATGCGGTCGTCGTTCCCTTCGGGCAGCACAATTCGTTTACGGTCTGACCGCGCCCGATCAAGCAACCGGTAGGTGAACATTTTCGGAGTCACCGCGGTAGGAATCGCAATAGACATCTGCGCCAACAGGTCTGCGGTATCAACGTGGATTTCCATTAACGCAAGCGCGGTGTCGACCTTGCGGTGGGATTGCATCGTGACGCGGCCCCGCGTCGCGGCGACCCTACTGGCTGTCTCGAAAGAACCGAACCTCGTCTCAAGGATGGGCAGGCGCAACCCCAACCCCGCCACGAGGGATTTGACCGACGGATGAAGCGGCAGACCACCGTTGAGAATGACGCAGGACAACGACGGAAAGCGCTCTGCGGCATGGGCGCTGAGCACGGCGAGCACAACATCGGATCGGTCACCGGGAGTAATGACCGCAGCCCCCTCGCTGAGCCGCTCCAACACGTGCTCGGCCGTCATTCCGGCCACCAAGACGTCCAGCACCTCACGTGTCAGCAGTTCCGGATCACCCTGCAGTAGCGTGCCTTCGACGGCGGCCTTCAGCTCAGCGACCGATGGTGCCCCCAGTAGCGGTTCCTCGGGAAGTACGTAGCCCCTCGGCTCGACTTCTTTCAGCGCGGCAGAGACATCGGCCATCCTTGCCGGAGCACATCGGTTGACCACCACCGCGGCCGTGTGCGCGTGCTGGGCGGCGATCTCGTCGATGCACACCTCGACAACCTGCGCGACCTGGTCGGAGGTGCGGCCCTTGGCCCGG
>DAOUYK010000281.1 GCA_030666145.1 Mycolicibacterium sp.
CGCTTGTTCCTTTCAAACATGCGCCGGGGAGGCTGACCCATGCGGTGTCGGTTTCATCGTCATCCCAGGTGAGCAGCATGGCCGTGGTGATGCCAGCGGCGACGATGCCGGACGCCACGCCCATGATTAGCGGAATCGGAATCGTCCAGGCCCGGAATTTTTTCGACTGGCTACTTGGTGGTTCCGTCAGCCAGGATCGGCCGTCCCAATACTTCTGACCGCCGCCATCATCAGGGGCCGGATACCAGCCGGGCAGCGATGTCGGTGGTGTCGGTGGTGGCGGTGCCGTCATGGAGGTGCTTCCCATCAAGATTCGCGCGTTACTCCCTAAGAATGGGTGTTCGGGCCTCTCCGGTGCAAATTTCTTTCATGCGGGGATGCCTGGCTGCTGGTGCTCGGCACCGCCACCAAGCTCTCCACAGGGTCGTCGTGTATTGCCGCCCGGTCAACCACTCTCGGTGGTTTTGAGAGCGTCTTTCAGTCAAAGATATTTGCACCCATAGCGCTAGCCGGTGAGCAGGTTTTACCTGTTCAAGAACAGCGTTGACGCGGGGATTCAGCCGCAGAATCTTGCCGTGGATGTTGGTCAGGTCTTGCGAGTTCGGTCCCGATCCGTTGTCACCCACACCCCAATACAGTTTTCCGCCGGGACCGAAACAGAGGGCGCCGCCGTGATGGTTGAGCGCCTCCGGCTCGTTAGATTGCAGCAGTACTAGCTCCGAACGTGCGGCCGACGCATTGGTCGTCTTCACCGAGTTCGGCAGTCGTGAGGCTGACGGCTCGGACCTGCCGGTGTGGGCGCGGCGTCACAACGAAGTGGTCGGTGCGATCGCGGGATCGCGGGTCTATCCGCCTCTGTCGGAACCAGAGTCGCGCGTCGTGCAGGAGCTGGAACCGCTCGAAGGCGATCTTGTCGTGCAGAAGAACACCAGCGGCCCGCTCGCAGGGACGGATCTTCCTGAGAAGCTTCGTGAACGAGGCGTTGCTCGCGTGATCGCGACGGGCGTCACGACGAACGTGTGCGTCCTAGGAATGGCCCGCGAACTGGCCGACTCCGACTTCGACGTATGCGTGGTAAGCGACGCCTGTAGCACCTTCGGCGAAGGGTGGCAGAAGGCGACTCTCGAAGCCGGGGTCCCGGTCTTCGCTTCCGTTGTGTCATCGGATGAGCTAGAGGATTGGCTGCTGCTCTGAGTCCCATCCTTGACCACTGCAGGCGGTGGCGGGGGGCATACCGCTCGCGGTCCTCAACCATCGGGCCAGTATGCGATCCCGGCGCGCGTT
Organism: Mycolicibacterium sp.; assembly: GCA_030666145.1. Lineage (GTDB taxonomy): Bacteria > Actinomycetota > Actinomycetes > Mycobacteriales > Mycobacteriaceae > Mycobacterium. Next base: position 1,285 of record DAOUYK010000281.1, read on the forward strand.
AGCTCCGGCCATCGGCAAGAATTTCACCCATGGACGTCAATGAAGTGCTTCTGCCCGGAGTGGGGCTGCGCTACGAATTCAACAACTCCGAGGGCGACCGAATCGGCGTGATCGCCAAACGGTCCGGGGACTTCGAGGTGGTGCTGTACGCGGCCGAGGATCCTGATGTCGCCCAACCGCTGTTCCACCTCAGCGTGGCGGAAGCCGACGCGCTGGCGCAGATCCTGGGGGCCCCCCGCATCGCCGAACGGTTCGCCGACCTGACCCACGAGGTTCCCGGGCTCGACGCCGGCCAGGTTTCCGTGGAAGCCAACAGCCCCTTCGCCGGCCACCCGCTGGGCGACGCCCGGGTGCGCACCCGCACGGGCGCGTCGATCGTCGCGGTCGTACGCGACGAGGTCGTGCTGCCCTCGCCCGGGCCGGCCGAAATCCTGTACCCCGGCGACGTTCTCGTAGTCATCGGGACGGCCGAAGGTATCACCCAGGTCGAGCGAATTTTCGACAAGGGCTGAACGGTGCATGATACGGTAGCGCTGCTACTCGAAATAGGCCTGCTACTGGTGGTCCTGACTATCCTGGGGGCGCTGGCGCGGCGCGTGTCGTTGTCGCCGATCCCGTTGTATCTGCTGGCCGGGCTGGCGCTGGGCAAAGGTGGGATTCCGCTGGTGCCGGCGGCGGAAGACTTCATTGAGACAGGCGCCTTGGTCGGCGTCATCCTACTTCTGCTGACTCTGGGCCTGGAATTCACCGCCAACGAGTTCGCCGCCAGTATGCGCAAGCACGTCCCGTCGGCCTGGGTGGATTTGGCGCTCAATGCGACCCCCGGGGTCTTGGTCGGCTGGCTTCTGGGGCTTGATTTCGTCGGGGTTTTGGCGATGGCCGGGATTACCTACATCTCATCGTCAGGTGTGGTGTCGCGACTGCTGACCGATCTGCGGCGACTGGGCAACCGGGAAACGCCTGCCGTGCTGTCGGTGCTCGTTCTTGAGGATTTCGCGATGGCGGCTTACCTACCACTGCTCGCGGTGCTCGCCGCCGGCGGTACGTGGTGGCAGGCGGTAGTCGGGATGGCGATCGCCATGGCGGCGCTAACGGCCGCGTTCGTGGTGTCCTACCGCTGGGGGCATGCAGTGGCCCGCGTGCTTGCCCCGGAGGATCCCGAGCTGTTGTTATTGCGCGTGCTCGGGGTCACGCTGGTAGTGGCGGGCTTGGCCGAATACGTGCACGCGTCGGCGGCCATCGGCGCGTTCCTGGTGGGTCTGACGCTGACGGGGGAGAGTGCCGAACGCTCGCGCGCGGTACTGGCCCCGCTGCGTGACCTGTTCGCTGCGATCTTCTTCGTCTCGATCGGGCTTACGGTAGAGCCGGCGGCTCTGATCCCGATGCTTCCCCTGGCGGTAGCGCTGGCCGTAGTGACCGCGGCGACCAAGGTTGCCTCCGGAATGTATGCCGCGAGCCGGGAGGGCGTCGCCCGGCGAGGTCAGCTGCGGGCAGGTACCGTGCTGATCGTCCGTGGAGAGTTCTCCTTGGTGATCATTGCCTTGGTCGGTGCGTCGATCCCGATGATCCAGTCGATCGCCATGCCCTATGTGTTTGTCCTGGCGTTCATCGGTCCGGTGGCCACGGTGCTGAGCGGCCGGGCTTCGCCGGATCGGAAATCGTCGCGGATCGTACGGCGCGCGCAAGACCTGCCGCGCCGGGGCGGCGAAGGTTGACGTGCAAGCCGTCAGTTCTCAGTAATTGTGACTTGGCTCATAAAAAACTCACAAAGGGCGTAGCCTTGAGGCATCTCTCCCCGAAAGGAGAATGCGATGAAAGGCGCGCACCGCGATCCGGTTGACCACGCCCGCACAACTCTCCAGCATGCCGGCGAATCGTTTATCGACACGCTCTGGTTGCCCGGTTTGATCCTCATCGGCGTCGGCATCGTGCTGATCGCCGGCACTGTTGCAGCGACTGCTTACGGCGAGAGCGACGTGGCGTTGATACTCGCTTTGGTCGCCGGTGCCCTGGTTACCGCCGGGGCACTACTGGTTACCGTCGAACACCAGCGTGTGAAGCGGGTCGAACGGCAGTGGTTGACCGAGCATCCGCGTCGCCCGCACCTCCACGCCAGGTAGCTCGGCCGGACAGTACAGCGTGTCCTCGCCGAGGATGGCGCCGGTGTTGTTCGAGTTCAGCGTGAACTTATCGATCCGCAGCCGAACCTGCCCGTGGTCGCGGCGGGCCGCCCCAACTCCTGTCGAAGGTTGCTTGGATGGACCAGCAACCACCCATCCCAGGTCACCTCCAGCCCATGCTGCCGTCTGCCCACCGGCTGCCGTTCAGAAAGGTAGTGTCATCGGTCTACTCGGAAACGGATCGTGGGATTGATGGACGTCGTACTCGGTTTGTCGATGACCTCCTTAGCGGTGCGCTGGGTGCTCGTTGAAGGCACCACGGGCGAGGACGCGACTGTTGACCGCGGTGCGCTACCCACCGACACTGAAGAGTTCGACGCTGACGCACTGATCAGTGCGCTGCTTGGCAAAGCTGGAGCCGGGCGGTTTCACGCGATCGGGCTCACGTGGACCGGCGCCGCCGAGGCAACCGCAAGTGCGGTCTGGCAGGCCCTGACCGATCGTTGTGTTGAGAACGTCATCTCAGTCTCTGAC
>DAOUYK010000251.1 GCA_030666145.1 Mycolicibacterium sp.
CACCATCGTCCACTGGCCCGCAGGGATCGCGGCCAAGGGTGAGACACGCCAGCACTTCCACCACGTGATCGACATCGCCACGACGGTGCTCGACGCGGCCGGCCTCCCGGAGCCGCAAGAGGTCCACGGCGTCGCCCAGCAACCACTCCACGGCGTCAGCATGCGTTATTCGTTCGACGACGGCGACGCGGACGAAGGCCGCGAGACACAGTACTTCGAGATGTTCGTCAACCGCGGCATCTACCACCAGGGCTGGACAGCTGTGACCCGGCACAGCATTCCCTGGGTCATGGGCGAGGAGCCCGACATCGCCGACGACGTGTGGGAACTCTACGGCCCCGACGACTGGACCCAGGTACGCGACCTGGCGGCCGAGCATCCGGAGAAGCTGGCGGAGCTGCAACGGCTGTTCATGATCGAGGGAGCGAGGTACAACGTCTTCCCGCTCGACGACAGGCGCGTCGAGCGCTTCAACAGCGACCTCGCCGGCCGACCCGTGCTGGTGCAGGGCAACTCCCAGCTCATGTTCCGCGGCATGAAACGGTTGTCTGAGGGCAGCGTCATCAACGTCAAGAACAAGTCGCACGCTGTGACCGCCGAGATCCTCGTGCCCGAAGGTGGCGGATCCGGCGCTCTCATAGCGCAGGGCGGCCAGTACGGCGGCTGGGCGTTGTATATGCACGAGGGCAGGTTGGCCTACTGCTACAACCTTTTCGGCCTGGAGGAGTACAAGACGTATGCCGACGGCGAGGTCGCGCCGGGCGAGCGCCAGGTGCGCGTCGAGTTCACCTATGACGGCGGCGGCCTGGGCAAGGGTGGCGATGTCGTCCTCTTCGTCGACGGCGAACAGGCAGGAAACGGTCGTGTGGAGTCGACAGTGCCGATGGTCTTCTCCGCCGACGAGACCACCGACCTCGGCGAGGACACCGGCACCTCGGTCAGTGACGACTATGCGCCGGGTGCCAGCTCGTTCAACGGCAAGGTCAAGTGGGTGCAGATCGACATCGCCGAGGCCGCCGAGAATTCCGACCACCTCATCAGCCCCCAGCAGCGCCTCCGCATCGCCATGGCACGTCAATGACGATCTGCGGCCATAGGTGGCGAGCGCCTGTGCACCGAAGGCCTTCGTCTGCACTTCGGGGAACTCGTGCGAAAACTTAGCACCGACGCCGTGCGACGAACGTCACTGCCGATACTCAGAGTGCACACGGTCACAGTCCAGGAAGCGTCACAATAATTTGTTTCATGGCTACAGCGATGATCAACGACCAAAACCTCTACTACACAGACAGCGGAGGCGACGGCTTACCGGTCTTCGCATGCCACGCAACCATGCGTGACTCCGTCACCCTGGAACCCCTCACCTCGAAAATCGCAGCTGCCGGGTACCGGGTAATAGCGTTCGACCAACGCCACCACGGCCAAACCGTCAGCAACGGAGAGTCATTCACCTACTCCGACATGGCCGATGACTTACTCGGCTTGGCTGACCGCCTCGGCATCGACAAGTTCGCCCTCATCGGCGAGGGTACCGGCGACATGATCGGTTTGCTCGCCGCAGTATCGGCTCCGGAACGGTTCTGCGCGGTCATCCTGATAGGGGTGTCCACCCACGCGCCGGCCTATGGTGAAGCCGACGCAATCAAAGCCGTGGTGCGCGCGTGGTGCCGGGGAGGGCCCCACTCTGAAATCTATAGGCGGGTCGCCGAGCGCGCCACCGCAACCCCGGAAGACGCAGCGGATTTGGTGACCCGTTGGCAGGGGACCGCCTGGGACGAATTCGGCCCGTTTGGTGAGGCCACCGCATCACGGACAGGATTCACCGACCAGCTAGGTGTCATCCCCTGCCCAGCGCTGGTGATCAACGTCAGCGAAGACATCCACTGCCCGGTCATCATCGGCAGGGACGTGGCAGAACACCATGGCGGCACAACTAAATTCGTGCCCATCAAGCACAAGCGGCACTGCCTCACGTTCGCGTTCCGCCCTGAGGTGGCAGACGAAACGGTGGCCTGGCTGGCGAGCTGTTCAATCCCCAACGCCGCATAGCGGCAGTGCGCTTGAGGTGGGCCGCTTCGTTTGCGCTGCGCGGATGCCACCCCGCGTCGGCTCAGTGGGCGTCGGGGTCGGGGGATCATCCATGGCTTCACCGGGCGCGCAGGCATGGCGTACCGGTTGGGTCACGATGCCAGCCTCATGCGGTCACGCTTCCCCCATAAGGGGTGATGGTAGTGCGGTGGGCACTGTCGCTACAGTGGCTTCGCCTTACCTCCGTAGGGTGACCCCAAGGGTGTAGCTCTTTGGCGAATATAGCCTCTGACCTGTGCGCCGTCAGGGTTTCGAACCCCGGACCCGCTGATTAAGAGTCAGCTGCTCTACCAACTGAGCTAACGGCGCGCGTGTGAGACGATAACAGGCCCGTCGGCACAGTGAGAAATTACTATCACCGCGCGGTTTGCTGCGATGACGACTCCGTCGCGCAATCACTCAAATTGGCCGTAGACTTAGCCGCGACGCGACGTCGGTCGAATACTCCTGTAGGTGAGGTGAAGCAGAATATGTTGCAGGTGAGCTGGGTGCGACGGGACCGAGCCCGGTTGGTGGCGGCAGCCCTGGTGCCCGCAATTGTGTTGGCGCTGTCTGCTTGTGGCGGGAGTTCCGAACAAGCTCAGCCCCAGGTGATCACAGATAAGGGCACGCCGTTCGGCGATCTGCTTGTGCCCAAGCTCACATCTTCCGTTCAGGACGATGCGGTGGGTGTGAGCGTCGACTCACCTGTGACCGTCAGCGCTGAGTTCGGTGTCCTGGGCGCTGTCACCATGGTCAACGAAGTTGGCGAAACGGTGTTGGGCCAGCTGTCCAAGGATGGGCTGACCTGGGAGACCGCGGAGCCGCTTGGCTACAACAAGCGCTACACCTTGACCGCGCAGTCGCTCGGTCTGGGCGGCTCGACCAGCCGGCAGATGACCTTTGAGACGCATTCGCCAGACAACCTCACCATGCCCTACGTGCTGCCCAACGAAGGCGAGGTTGTCGGTGTCGGTCAACCCTTGGCCATCCGCTTTGACGAGAACATCCCGAACCGGATCGCAGCAGAACGCGCCATCACCGTAGAGACCACCCCACACGTCGACGGCGACTTCTACTGGCTCAGCAACCGCGAAGTTCGTTGGCGCCCAGCCGAATACTGGAAGCCGGGAACTGCGGTAGATGTGACCGTGAACACCTACGGTGTGGACCTCGGAGATGGTCTTTTCGGTCAGGACAACGTCTCCACAAGTTTCGCGATCGGCGACGCGGTGATAAGCACTATCGATGACAACACCAAGACCCTGACAGTGCGCCGCAACGGTGAGGTCATCAAGACCATGCCGGTGTCGATGGGCAAGAACAGCACCCCGACAAACAACGGCGTCTACATCGTCGGCGACCGTCGGGCGGAGATGGTGATGGACTCTTCCACCTATGGCGTGCCGGTCAACTCGCCCAACGGGTATCGCACCGAGGTCGACTGGGCCACCCAGATCTCCTACAGCGGCATCTACGTCCACGGCGCACCCTGGTCGGTGGGCAGTCAGGGCTACAGCAATGTGAGCCATGGCTGTATCAATGTCAGTACTAGCAATGGCCAGTGGTTCTACAACAACGCCAAGCGGGGTGACATCGTCGAAGTCATCAACACGGTCGGATCGACGCTGCCCGGCGGCGACGGCCTGGGAGACTGGAACATCCCGTGGGAACAGTGGAAAGCCGGCAACGCCAACGCCTGACAGGGATAAGTACCAAAAACGCCGCCTCAATCAGTAGGCGGCGTTCCCGGCATCGGGGTGGCTGACGGGGCTCGAACCCGCGACTTCCAGGATCACAACCTGGTGCTCTACCAACTGAACTACAGCCACCATCGCCGCCTGCGCGGCGTCGTTGATACTAGCCGCTGTGCCCCTCGGGAGCCGAATTAGTCGACCCTGCGTCATCGGTCGGCCGACCGATTCCGGCGGCGATGGCCGCGATGTCACTGGTCGACGGGCCTGGTGGCGCCGCGAAGGCGGTTTGGCGGTAGTAGCGCAACTCGCGGATCGATTCGTGGATGTCCGCTAGTGCGTGATGTGCCAGACCTTTGGCGGGTTGACCGAAGTAGATCCGGGGATACCAGCGGCGGCACAGCTCCTTGATCGAGCTCACGTCGATCATGCGGTAGTGCAGATAATCATCGAGTTTGGGCATATCCCTGGCGATGAAGCCGCGGTCGGTCGCGATGGAATTACCGGCCAGCGGTGCGGTCTTGGCCTGGGGGATGTGCGTACGGACGTAGTCCAGCACCAGCGACTCCGCGGTGGCCACATCAGTGGTAGACGCGCGCACCTCGTCGACCAGGCCCGACTTTGCGTGCATTTGTGCAACGACGTCGACCATCGACGTCAACGCGTCGTCGCCGGCGTGGATGACCACATCGAGGCCATCACCGAGGATATTGAGTTCGGAGTCGGTCACCAGCACCGCGATCTCGATGAGCAGGTCGGACCCGAGGTCCAGGCCGGTCATTTCGCAGTCGATCCACACCAGTTCGTCTCGCACAGCGTTCAACAGTATGCCCCTCGGAGCCGCAACGCTGTCCGAACCCACCTACCGGCGTTGCTGCCCAGTAGGGTTCGACGCATGGCCTCGGAGCT
>DAOUYK010000234.1 GCA_030666145.1 Mycolicibacterium sp.
TACACCCCGCCGGCGGGCTGGGACAGTGTGAGCGCTTACTCCGACACCTTCACCGTCACCGCTTCCGAGGACGACGACGGGTTCCACATCCACGGGATTTCCGGCCTGCTCCACATGATGAGCTTCGGGCTACTCGGCGACACCGGCCATAGCGCCACCAGCACCGTAACCGTGAACGTCAACCCAACAACGCAACCACCCACACCAAACCCAGAACCCACACCAGACCCACCCACACCAAACCCAGAACCACCCACACCAAACCCAGAACCAGACCCACCGACCACGCCGCCAACACCGCCCACACCACCGAATCCGCCCGCACCGGAGCCGCCCACCACGCCAAGTCCCTCCTCGACTGCCGCGGACCGCGCCTTCTGGGCTCCTGAGCGAGGAGTGGGATTCTCGGCGGGCTCGCTTGGTGCGTTGGAGGGCCAGAAGCGCCTGGAGGCTGCGCTTCACGAGGTCACGGGGCTCGGCTTCACGACGATCCGTAGTTGGGGCACAGACGATTACACCGGACGCATTCTGGAGGCGGTCGACCGGTTGGATTTTTCGCTGAAGGTGCAGCGGGGCATCTACATCACTCAGGATGCCGATGCGCGTGCGCAGATTGACTCCGCGTTGTCGATCATCACTCCCTATGCGGACAAGGTGCTCGGAGTGAGCCTGGGCAACGAGCAGCTCGCTGACTGGAACACCTCGGCGAACCTCGCCGCGCCGGAGGTGATCGACCAGGTGCAGTATTTCAAGAGCCTGTCGTCGCTGCCGGTGACCTACGATTTCTCAGGGGCGACATTCCTGCCTGGTTCCAGCCAGTGGGGTCAGAACCTCGCCGGTCTCGTCGAGCAGCTCGACTACGTGAGCGTTCACGATTACGGCGGGTTCTTTGACAATCGCAACGATCCCGCATGGACGCCGGCACGGCAGCTCGATTCGCTGAGGTCATTCGAAACGATGCTCGCCGACACGCTAACTTCGCTCGGGCTGGGGTCAAAACCCATCGTCTTGGGCGAGACTGGCTGGCAGAGTGCTGGTTACGATCCAGTTGTCACCAACCCGGCGAATCAGCAGCAGTACTACGTGGAAGTCTCGCGATACGTCTACAGCAGTCCCGACGCACGCTTCGATGGGATGTTCTACTTCAACTTCACCGACGAGGCCTGGAAGGGTGGCGACGACCACTGGGGCCTCTTCGGTGAGGGCACCGGCACCGCTATCGGCGCGTCGAAGTTCACGATCGTGCCGGTGTCGCAGATTCTGGGTCGCGAATCACCTACCAATCCGGCGCCGCTCCCGCCCCCCCTGCACCAGAACCGCCTACGTCTCCTGCGCCGCCGGTGGTTGCGGGGTCGTTCCCGGTGCTCTTGTCCAACGGCACTTTGGACTACAGCGACGATGAGATCCATGTGATGATCCTGGGCCAGGCGACCCCGGGGCAGTGGTCGTGGGTGGACCGCACCGGCGTCGCGCATGCGATTGACCTCACCGCCGCCAACGCGCCGGGTCATCTGGAGAAGGATGGGGTGAACTACGCCGACATGGCGTTCACAGTGGCTGAGGCGGGCAATCTTCGGATTCCGCCGGAGCTTCTGGGCGGCCGGATCTATGTCTCGCTGGAAGAGCCGCTCTATGTCGCTATCAGCGCCGACAACACCGGCTGGGCCTCACCGGATCCGGCCAATCTTGCTGATCCGAACTTCGACACGATCTACGATTGGTACGAGCTGAGCTTCAAAAATGGCGCAGTTCCCTTCGGCGGCAACACCACCCAGGTCGACCAGTTCGGGTTCCCGTTCACCTTTACCCTGACCCAGGATGCCACCGGTTTTTCGGGCACTCGCGGGATCACCATGTCCCGCGAGGAAGTGTTCCAGAAATTCGAGGCCACTATGCCGGCCGAGTTCCAGACACTGATCCGCAAAGATGCCGACGGAAACCCGCTTCGGATTCTCGCTCCGCGCTCACACCAACCTGGAGGGCTAGCCAGTTGGTTCGACCAACCCGTCGACGCATTCTGGGCGAAGTACGCAACCGAGCAGTTCCTCTACAACGGCCCGGGCTTCATGGTGACCGGCGGCATCAATGCCAACAACGGGTTCGCCTACACGGTGTCTAATCCCGGTGGTGTCTCCACCGCCCACACTATGGCCAAACCGACTACAGCCGAAGTCTTTCGCGCCGACGGCCCATTCGTGGGTACCTCCTTGCAGGGTGCGTTCCTGGCCCATCTCGACGCGGCGTTCCACCGCGGGGTGGCCACTTCACCCAACGACTGGGACAACGCCGCCGCTTACTATCCGGCTGGGCAACGGTGGAACAACTGGGCCGAGTTCTTCCACGCTAACAGCGTCGAAGGCTTCGCCTACGGCTTCCCCTACGACGATGTCAACAGTCAAAGCTCCGTACTCATCCTCAACAACACCCAACCACTGACCAATCTCACACTCACCCTCACGTCATGACGTGGTGACCAGCGAATAGCAAGAACGCAACCAGCAAAACTAAACCCGCATGATTTCCGCGAGACCACGCCGGTCCATCCACCGCTGTTCCAGCGCGCGCTGAGCTTGGTAGTCGATCAATGTCGGATATGAGGTCAGATCGGTGAATTGCAGTCGCCCGGACTGGAATCCGAGCATTGCACTGGCCCGCCCGCCGGACTCGAGTTGCTCGGAGAGGAACTCGATGCAGCGAGCCGTCAGGCTGGTCGCATGTATCCGGTCAAACGGTGAGGGGTCACCGCCCTCCTGGATGTGGCCGAGGATCGCCTGGCGAGCATCAAAGAGTGTGCCACCCTCCTTCTCGAACAGCGACGTGAGGAACCCGGTGGTATAGACGGCGTCGGCGCCTTCGCCGCAGATGATCAGGCCAAGCCGTTTTCCAGAGCGGAAGCCGTCTGCAAGGGTGTGGATGTCGTCGGTCAGGGAGTCCAGCGTGATGCCTTCCTCGGGCAGATAGATGCGTTCGGCTCCGGAGGCTAGCCCGCTGAGCAAGGCCAGATAGCCGCAGTCATGACCCATCACCTCGATCACGAACACCCGGCGGGTGGCCACCGCGGATTGTCTGATCTTGTCGACGTCGGCCACGATTGTATTGAGCGCCGTGTCGCTGCCGATGCTCAGTTCGGTTCCCGGGACGTCGTTGTTGATCGTCATCGGCATGCACACGATCGGGATGTCGAGGGCAGGGTACTGGGCCCGATGCCGGTGCAGTTCGTTGGCGGCCTGGTAACCGGCCCACCCGCCTGCCATCACCAAACCGTCGATCCTATGTGCGGCAATCTGTTCGGCGATCTGCGCTACCGGTGCGCCCCAGGGGACATACCGGTTTGTGCCGATCTCGGCCCCTCCGTCGGAAACCCAGCCGCTGACGTCCATCCAGCCCATCTCCTGGACGTCGCCGTCGCGAAGCCCGCGGAATCCGTTCTTGACCGCCATCACTGTGTAGCCACGGTCCAGGCCGAGTCGGACGAAAGCGCGCACCGCGTTATTCATTCCGGGCGCTGGACCGCCGCTGTGCACTATTGCCAGCCGGAAGCGCCGCCGGCCCGCCGGGGTAGGCCGCGCCGCAGCCTGCTGGATGGTCTGCAGGATCTTGTAGGACTGGCGGAAGCTGCCGCCGCGCAACAGCATTGCCCCATCGAAGTCCTTCGCATTGATTCGCTCGGCGACCGCCTGTGTCTGTGCCACACAGTCCATCAGCGGTGTGGTGACCACTCGGTTTCCCCTCAGCCCGATGAGCTGGGGGCAGGCATCCTCCTCTTCGGTGAGCAGCCGTTCAACAGCGGCATGACCAAGCAGGGTAGCCAGGTATCTGTCGAACGCAGTCGGCGCTCCGCCGCGCTGCACATGGCCCAGAATCGTGATCCTGGTGTCTTCGCCCAATTCCTGTTCCAACAACGATTTGATGTGCTCGGCCGTGATCGGGTTTCCGTGAGTGTCCTGGGCACCCTCAGCGACGAGCACGACGCTTTGTCGACGGCCGATGTCTCGACCTGCCTTGACGTCCCTGCACATCTGTAGCGCCCAATCCTCGGCGGGAGGCTGCTCGGGGATCAGAAGCCAGTTCGCCGCGGTAGCCAGGGCCGCCATCAGTGCTAGGTAGCCGCAGTGTCGTCCCATCACCTCGACGACGAAGGTGCGTTGGTGGCTGGAGGCGGTGCTGCGCAGAGCGTCCATCGCTTCGACGATCCGGTGCAGCGCGGTGTCGGCGCCGATCGTCATGTCGGTGCCCGACAAGTCGTTGTCGATGGAGGCAGCCAGACCAACGATCCGCAGAAAAGGGTGGTTGTTGGCTACATTCGGGGAGATCTGGTCGGAGTCGACCAATTCAGCCAGCAGCTCAGGCCATTCCTGCCGGAAAATCTCGGCACCCGTCAGACTTCCGTCGCCACCGATCACCACGAGTGCGTTGATGCCATGCTCCAGCATGTTCCGGGCGGCGCTTCTGCGACCGTCACGGGTCCTGAATTCTTTGGACCTGGCGGTGCCTATTGCCGTACCCCCTCGATGAAGAATGCCGTTGGTGTCGGCTGGCTCCATCCGACGAATCAGCGCGCCGCCGTTGACCAAGCCGTGGTATCCCTCGTGAATCGCATAGACGTCGATACCGTGATGCGCGGCGGTACAGATGACCGCTCGGACCGCCGCGTTCATCCCCGGGGCATCGCCTCCGCTGGTCAGGACTCCGATACTGGCCGGAGCGGATTGGACCTCAGGCATGTTGTCGCCCCCCATGGCAGATCAGGATCAAGCAAAGGTATGGATCAACCTATCGGGCCTGATCGTTACGCAGGGCCATCTTCGGACGAAACCGGACTGCACCAACACACCGGGATCGACGTTGGCGTGCGCGTTCGTCCCGGCGTCGAGGAATGTTGATGACTATGTCCGCTCGTCAATGCACAGTCCGTTAGAACGGCTGGCGTGCGCTGATGCGCGGGCGGCTTCGGTGGCTGTCTTGCGCCGCCCGGCCCTCGTCTCAACCATCGGACAAAGGGTGTTGCCAGAGGCGGGCGATCGGGTCACGTCGTCCGGGTCTACAACAGCTCGCGCAGCGTGGCCAGTAGGGCGTCGACGTCGGTGTCGAGGGTTGACCAGGAGCAGACGAACCGCACGACCGGCTCGGCGAGGTCGGGTTGGTGCACGACGTAGGACTGCGAAAGTGCTCGGCGCAAGTCGGCGTCCAGGGTT
>DAOUYK010000299.1 GCA_030666145.1 Mycolicibacterium sp.
TCCACTGCGCCAACGATGTATTCGTGGGCGCTGGGAACGGGACAGCTTCGTCGACACCGATTCTCGCGATCTGGGCAAACGCGGCGAACGCTATGCCCTCACAGTCTCTCCTTCACCGCAGCGGACAGACGGGCGCCGCCGGCCTGTCCGGCCGCGATTGCGGTGGCCGCCTTCATCACCTGCCCCATCTGTCGCATACTCGGCCGTTCCCCGATTTCTTCGGCGACCTGGGCGATCGCGGTGTCGGCCACGTCCGCCACTTCGGCGTCAGTCAGCGGCGTCGGCAGGTACTCATCGATGACGCGCATCTCAGCATGTTCGGTGGCGGCCAGTTCGCCGCGGCCGTTCTGGGTGTAGATCTCGGCTGACTCGACGCGCTTCTTCGACTCGCGAGCGAGCACCTTGACAACTTCGTCGTCGGACAGTTCACGCGCGGATTTGCCCGAAACCTCTTCGTTCTGGACCGCCGACAACAGCATCCGCAGCGTGGCAGTTCTTAACCGGTCCTGGGACTTCATGGCCGCGGTGAGGTCTGAACGCAGCTGTGCTTTGAGTTCCGACATGGTGCAAACGCTACTCGGCCCGCAGCATCAGACTCCCCGAGGCCCGCGGACGCTTATCAAACTCAGCGGTCGTCGACAGGATGGGGAACCGAATGCAAGTGCCTTGTAAACAACGGGTCATCACTCGTATCAGATTGCGCGTTATCTCCCTAAGGATGCGCCTTGTTCCGGTCGCTCTGTGGCCGAACGCAGGTTAAGACAACCAGCCGCTGATCAGCGGGTCCACTGCTCGACGGCACCTCGAGCTAGATGACCCCCAACTTATCGCGGTGCCGCGGGCAGAAGGTCATCACCGCATCCCAAGCTCGCTTCCACGGCCTCGGTAGGTAGCTCCACGTGGTCCTGGGCGCCGTAGAGACTGGCACCAAAGCCCTCCGTGGCCTCGACCGAGGCACCTGAGAGGATCTCGGTGTTGGTGGCACCGGCAGCGGCGGCGGCGGCGGCGGCGGCGGCGGCCGAAGCGTACTGGGCCCGAACCTGCTCGCGCACTTCATTGCTTTTCGTGGTCATCCGACCAAGCCCTTTCCATTGACTGGTATCTATGCATCAAGAGTTTCTCAACCGACCGTGTCACACCACTTGAAGGTCCTCGTCGACGCCGGGTTACTTGAGCGGGAGCAACGCGGCAAGTGGGCTTACTACCGTCTTGTCCCGGGTGTATTGAATGCGCTGGCCGGAATGCTGGCGAGCGGACCGGGCCCGCAATGCCGCTGAGGTAATCGCCTGACGCCGCCGCCATCGCAATCCCTCCCCACGCCGATCGTTTCTCGCGATGGCTACGCTTGGGTCGACGGACCTGAATGCGTTGTGGTGGCTGGGCATTCGGGCGCCTGCACCGCCGGACGCGAGATCGTCGGGACCTCGTTGATCGCGCGAACCCTGATCCGCGCGCCCCGGTGCGGCACCAATGTGACGTGCTTGAGTCGCGGGTGTTCGTCGGCTGCACTGGTGGTGTCCAACTCGACCCGGCGCAGGGTCTCACGCAGCACCACACGCATCTCGACCATCGCGAAGTTCGCGCCCAGGCAACGCCGATTACCGCCGCCGAATGGGAACCATGTGGTGGGGCTGTGGGTAGTCCCGAGCATCCGGTCCGGGTCGAACCGGTCCGGATCCGGGTACACCTCGGCGTCGGCGTGCACCAGCACGATCCCGGGCAACACCATCACCCCGGCCGGCAGCCGGTAGCCGGCCAGCTGTACCGGTTGCTGCAAGACCCGGCCGACGGACAAGACCGGCGGTCGGTTCCGCAGCGTCTCCTTTGCCACGGCATCGAGGTAGTCGTCACCGGCCGGATCGCCGTCCGCGCTGGCTTTTGCCGCCTTCACCGCCTTGTCGAGCACTTTGGGATGGCGGGTCAGCCGCTCCAGCGTCCAAGCCAATCCCGTTGCGGTGGTGTCGTGTCCAGCGGCAAGCAACGTCATCAGCTGATCGCGCAGTTCGACATCGGTCATCGCGCGGCCGTCCTCTCCGGCCGCGCGGATCAGCATAGCCAGCACGTCGGTACGGTCCGCCAATTTGGGGTCCGCCCGATGATCGGCAATCTCGGCGTACAGCAGCCGATTAGCCTCCTCGATGTTGCGGCGCAGTCTCCGCCACGGCCGACGGTGCTGCAATTTCGGTTTCACGATGGCCAGCGTCCCCCAGTGCCCGACATTGAGCAGTCGCGGCATCACCGCGCGCAACGCGGCCAGCCGGGCCGGGTCAGTGACCCCGATGACCGTTCGCAGGATCACCTCGAGCGTGATCTCGTTCATTTTGGGCGCCACCGGGAACGTTGTGCCCACCGGCCAGGCGGCAATATTGGCTGCGGCGATCGCGGCGTTGACAGCGGCCTGCTGGGCGACGGCTTCGCGGTGGAACGGCGCCACCATCAGACGACGCCGGTCACGATGAATATCTTCGTCGAACACCAGCACCGAACTCTCACCCACAAGCCCGCTGAGCATCGAATTAGCCTCACCGGCGTGGAAGATCGTCGGGTCACCGGCGAACACGGTCTTGACGTCGGCAGGATCGCCCAAATACACAAGTGTGCCCAACCAGGCCACCCGCAGCGTGAACACTTTGCCGTAGCGGCGACGACAGGCGGTGACGAACCATAGGCCGTGGCGCCAATTCAACCAGGCCTGGATCGACTTCGGAAGCCGAGGCCCCGGCGGCAACCTAGCCGGCGCGGTTTGGCTCATCGCCCTAACCGTACGGCCGCCGAGGCTGCAGCGCCAGCCTTGGCGCAGATTTTCAGGAGCCCCACGTAACAGACTCTTTCGTGTTCCACCGGCCCCGATGCGGCGTCGCTGCGGGATCGTCTCCCATGGCGCTGCTTCCCGTAGAGATTGCGCGTTACTCCCTAAGAATGCGCCTGCTCCAGTCGTTTTGTGGGCGAACGCAGGCGATGAGAAGAACATTCAGCCGCTGAGTCCAGGGCTGACCCCGGTAGTCAACAGACTGCCGGATCACCGACCGCGCCGAGAACGGCGGTCGATACAGAGAAGGAGAGATCCACATGACCGAGTCAGAAACTGAAGAGCTGGAGTTCCTTAGGGACTTCAGTAAGGGGCTGGAGGCATGCGCCGACTACCTCGGGGGCTCCCCACAGGGTTACGAAGCGTTCCTTCAAACGCACAGGGTGCCTGTGTGCGACACGTGCAACCCGATCTGAGGATCGGTCAAGCCCACCAGTGAACCACTGAGGTGGTCAAACAGCCGCTGAGACAGGGCTGCAACCCGATGGTCAGTCGACTATCGGTTCACCGACCGCGCCGAGAACGGCGATCGATACACAGGAAGAAGTACGAATTATGTTGAAACAGTATGTAGTTACCAGCACGGGTATCCCCGGCCAGCGTGAGAAGGTCGCTACTGATCACGCGAAGTTGTGGCTCGGTCATCTAGGCGCTGATGCGCCATCTGAACTCCAACACCTGTTGGACCTGATGAATGCGGTGAAACCCGAAGCGGAACCGCGACAGCCGTTGAACCTCACCAAGGTCAAGACCAGGGATCTGCCTGGGATCATCCTGGCCGAAGCCACCAAGCTCTCTGCAGCTAATGATTTG
>DAOUYK010000232.1 GCA_030666145.1 Mycolicibacterium sp.
GTGCTACTAGCGAAATCACAGTGCCACAACAGTTTTGACTAGGAGGTGACCGCAGCCCTGCGTGCGCGGAACAGATTCACATCTGCACGGATGCCCTTGAGATGATGCGTGCCGGCGAATGACCAGGTGAATCCCTCGTCATCGCCGATAGCTTCCCGCGTCGCCTCTGACACCAGCACTGAACCTGGCCACGCAGCTCCCGTCACCCTGGCGGCGAGGTTTACCGGGCTGCCGAACCAATCCCCTGCTCGGCTCACCGCCATGCCCGTGGCCACACCAACCCGCAGCTGAGGCATGGTCTCGTCACCCTCAGTAGCGTCGAGGAGCTTCAGGACGACATCGAGGATCGGTACCGGCTCGGGGCTGACCAGCATCACTTCGTCGCCGATGGTCTTGATGAATCGAACAGGCGCGACGGTGACGTCGCGAGTCAGATCCTCCAACCGCTGGCACAACTGTTCGAGATTCTCCGGAGGCACCACCTCGCCCAGTCGAGTGAACCCAACAAGGTCGGCGAAAGCAGCCGTCACCAGGCGCGCGTCAGGTAGGCGCTGACCTGCTGCCCGTTCGCTGGCGTTGACGGCGTCGGTCTCGGCCGCGTGCCGCAGCTGCAGTAACAGCATGTCTTCGATCATCGGCCCCAACCGCGGGACGACCTCGGTCACAAGCGTTTCAGATGCCTGAGCAATGTCCAGTTCTGTTGCGCCGGGATGCAACAGAGCGGTCCAGCCGGCATAGCGCATCGCCGCTGCCGCCCGAGAAAGGCCGTCGCACAGAAGACGGGTGACATATACCACGTCACCGGGACGGATCCCCGCGTCCAGAAAAGCACGAGCGAACTTGGCTGCCTCGGCATCGGCGCGAAGAAACACCGCGGCCTCCGGGTCGGCTACCGGCGGCAGCCCGATGGCTTGCTGAATCCCTTCGAACAACTCGAGATCGACCCCGAACTTCTCGGACGCTTCTCGCGCAGATACGTACTCACCGTCATCGCCGAAGACCCGACGCAAGCCCAGAAGCATCGGCGCCGACGCGTCGCGGATCTGGTCGATACTGACACCGCGCTCAATCAACCAAGGAATCAACTCGGCTCGCTCGGCACGCGCCCTGCCTTCGAGGCCATCGAGCAGCCCGGACGCGTCCAGATCGAGACTTTCGGCCACGGCGCCCAACCTATACCGCGCCGCTCGCCGAGAGGATCCTCGGTTCCTAAGAACTATGGTGCCGCCGACGTTTGCATGGATTCCGCCGACCCCGCTAGCACACTATGGGGCGGCGCTGTCCCCACGGCCTGGCCTGCTCGATCTGGGCGCTCAACGAGATCAGCGTCTCTTCATCACAGGGCCTGCCCAACAGCTGGATCGACGTCGGAGTGCCGCTGGGGTCTTGACCCCATGGCACCACCGCGGCGGGTTGGCCCGTGACATTGGCGATCGCCTGAAACGGGACCCGGGCTGAGACCAGTGCGAGGGTGGCGATCGCTCCGCGCCGTTGATAAGCGCCTATCCGCGAGGGTCCTGATGCGGTTCCCGGCGTGATCACCACGTCGACATCGTCGAAGACCGACAGGATCCGGGTGCTGACCTCACCCTCAGCGGCCCGTATTGCCCGCATTCTGCGGTCGGAGACGAGTCGGCCGACGCGTGCGAAAGAACGGGTACGGCGGTCCAGCCGCTGCGGGTGCGGCAGCGCCGCGACGTCGTCGCGGGCACCGCGGAAGCACCGCGGCAGCGCCTGGGCGTAGACCGCCGCTGGCGGATAGTCCGGGTCACGCTCCACCACCTGATGGCCAAGGTCCCGAAGTAGCGCGCCGGCTTCGGAAACCGCATGCCGCTGCGCCCGGCCCACCCGGGCAACCAAGGGTGGAGGGACCTTGGTGCTCAACGCTATTCGCAGACAACCGGGTTGCCGTCGGGCTGCCCCCAGATACCCGCCCTCTGGTCCGGGCAATGTCGAAGTCGCGTCCAGGAAGAGCGCCGCATCCTCGACGGTATGCGCCATCGGGCCGTTCACGCTCAGCCCACACCAGGCATCGTCGTGCGGTGCCAGCGGAACCCGGTCACGTTGAGGCTTCAGGCCGAACAGGCCACACCACGTGGAAGGAATCCGGATCGATCCCATGCCGTCAGAACCCTGCGCCAGCGCGGCCAGGCCCGCCGCAACCGCGGCACCGCTGCCACCGCTACTGCCGCCGGGCGTGAGATCGGTGTTGTACGGGTTGCGCGTCGCTCCGTAGGTCACTGTTTCGGTGAAGGACCAGATCATCATTTCCGGCACGGCTGTCTTTCCAAGGACCACGGCGCCCGCGGCGCGTAGGCGTCGAACCACCTCGGCGTCGCGAGTTCTAGCCGGCCCGTACGCGGCGGTTCCATAGGCGGTCACCTCGCCGGCGACATCGACATCATCTTTAATAGCGATCGGCACCCCCAGCAGCGGCAGCTGTTCACCCGCATCGAGGCGAGCCTGCGCCTGGGCCGCTTCGCGTCGTGCGCTTTCGGCCATCACCACGCGATAGCACCGCAGCACCGGGTCGAGCGCGGCGATGCGGCTGAGGTACACCTCGATCAGCTCAGGCGCGGTGATCGCACCCTCTCTCAACAAGCGTGCTTGCTGCCCAGCACCAGCGAAGGCGAGTTCATCGGGGTTCATATCGGTCATTCTGCGCCTGGCCGGCGTGCGCCGCGGCTATTCCCCCGGGCTAGCGTGAAGGGATGTCTTGCGTGTTCTGCGCCGTCGTCGCCGGCGACGCTCCAGCCATCCAGATCTTCGAGGACGACAACCACATCGCCATTCTCGACATCCGCCCGTTCACCCGCGGCCACACATTGGTCATCCCCAAGCGTCACACCGTCGACCTCACCGATACGCCGCCGGAAACCTTGGCGCGCATGGCTACGATCGGGCAGCGCATCGCCACCGCGGCCCGCGTTTCCGGTCTGCACGCCGACGGCAACAACCTCGCCATCAACGACGGCAAGGCCGCGTTCCAGTCCGTCTTCCACATCCACCTGCATGTGGTTCCGCGCCGAGACGGCGACAAGTTGTCGTTCGCCAAGGGCGTACTGCTGCGCCGGGACGCTAACCGGGAGGAAACAGGACGGTTGTTGCGCCAGGCACTGGCGCAAATGGGCTCCACAGACAAGGATTGATCGTATGGGCATTGCGAACTGGGTCGAACAGCGCGCCGGATCCCGACTGCTGATGCTGCACGACAAGATTTACCAGAGCACCGACGGACGCATCGGACATCGCATTCCACTTCCGGGAGCCCCGCCGAGCCTGCTGCTCCACACTGTCGGGGCGAAGACCGGCAGACAGCGGACGAACACACTGTCCTACTTCCCCGAAGGCGGACACTACTACGTCGTCGCCTCCAAAGGAGGTGACCCAAAGGCCCCCGGCTGGTATCACAACCTCAAGGCCGGCCCCGACATCGAAATCAATATAGGGCCAAGGAGATTCGCGGTAACTGCGACGCCCGTGCTCGCCGATGACCCTGACTATCCACGGCTGTGGGCGTTCGTCAACGAGAACAACGGGGATCGGTACAACGCCTACCAGAGCAAGACCTCGCGCAAGATCCCGCTGGTCCGGCTGACACCGAAGACCTAGAAGAGTTCCTCGGCAGGAAGTTCCGGCACTTATCGCGGGCCGGTGGGTATTGCAACCCGTGTATTGCAACCAAGACGCCCGTTTACCGCGACGAAATCGCCAGAGAAAAGACAGCGTCCATCATCGCGGGGGTGAGCCGGCCGGTGAAGGTGTTCTGCTGGCTGGGGTGATAGCAGCCGAGCAGCTGCACCGGGCCGCCCGGCGTGGTCAACCCCGCGCGCGCGGCGTGGCCGAACTTCGGCGCGGGCGTGCCCGCAGATCCGCCCGTCCTGCGAATCATCGCCAGCACCGCCTGCCAAGCGAAACCGCCTAGCGCGACGATCACTTGCACATCGGTTCCCATCAGGCGCCACTCGGCGTCCAGCCACGGTGCACAGTTGCCACGTTCAGCCGGCGTCGGCGCGTTCCCTGGGGGCGCACACCGCACCGCCGCAACCACGCGTACATCGTTGAGCGTCAACCCGTCCGCGCTGTCGGTGCAGGTGGCCTGATTGGCCAGCCCGCTGCGATGCAGCGACCCGAACAGGAAGTCACCGGAGCGGTCGCCGGTGAACACCCGGCCGGTGCGGTTGGCGCCGTGGGCGGCCGGGGCGAGGCCGACGACGAGTATCCGCGGTCGCGTCGAACCGAATCCCGGAGCTGGCCTGCCCCAGTACGGCTCATCTGCATAGCACCTGCGTTTGACAACGGCCGCCTCCTCCCGCCACTGGACCAACCGGGGACAAGCGCGGCACAACGACACCCGCGCGTCGATCTGCGCGACGGTTCTGGCCGCCGCCATCGTCGTCACCTGGGCGGGCGTTGACGCTATCGGCGTGCGTGCGGTCGCAGGGTCGCCCGGCCAACCCGAACCCGGGCGAACGGGGGAATCGAACTGGCCTCCGGTACGCGGGTGGGGTCGCGGGAGCAGTGGTGGGAGGGACGGCGTCACACGTCCACTCTGGCCCACCATGGCGTACCGAAAAAACCGCTGGTCGATACATCACACCCGCTGCTACATTCGCCGCGATACCCATGAAGCAAGCCCGTGCGTCGCTGAGCAGTCGCGGCCCGATGATACTGATCCTGTTCGCCGCACTGATGGCGGGAGCGGGCAACGGCATTTCGATCGTCGCCTTCCCCTGGCTGGTGCTTCAGCGGACCGGGTCCGCGCTCGACGCCTCCGTCGTCGCGATGGCCGGCACCCTGCCGCTGCTGGCTGCGACATTGATTGCCGGTGCTGCTGTGGATTTCCTCGGGCGCCGGCGGGTGTCGATGATCTCCGACACTTTCTCCGCAGTGTCGGTGGCAGCGGTGCCGTTGTTGGCCTTGGTGTTTGGGACCGACATCATCAACGTGGCGGTGCTGGCAGTGTTGGCGGCACTGGCGCGCTGTTCGACCCCGCCGGAATGACTGCCCGCGAAACGATGCTGCCGGAGACCGCGAACCGTGCAGGCTGGACCCTCGACCACGCGAACAGCGTGTACGAGGCGATCTTCAACCTCGCCTACATCGTCGGGCCCGGCATCGGGGGCCTGCTGATCGCGACGCTCGGCG
This sequence comes from Mycolicibacterium sp., assembly GCA_030666145.1. Taxonomy (GTDB): domain Bacteria; phylum Actinomycetota; class Actinomycetes; order Mycobacteriales; family Mycobacteriaceae; genus Mycobacterium. The sequence goes on from DAOUYK010000232.1 coordinate 5,149, forward strand.
GTGTCAACACGATGTGGGTCACCGCCGGGGCGTTCGTCTTGTCGATCTGCTCAATCGGGATTCTGCGTCTCGAGGGCGCGGGCACGCCTGATCGTGCCGTGCGCGCCGGTGGAGTGCGTGTTGTTCCCGAAGTACTTCACCGACCGCAACGAGCCGGTACAGCT
>DAOUYK010000212.1 GCA_030666145.1 Mycolicibacterium sp.
CGACCGTCCCGCTGCTGACGCACGCCACCAAACAGATCCTCGACCAGTGGGGCGAGGACGGTTGGGAGCTGGTCGCGGTCCTGCCCGGTCCGACCGGTGAGCAGCACGTCGCCTACCTCAAACGACCGAAATGAGCAGGCCGGAGCAGTCTGACGGGTTACATCAGACGCCGTCGGCCCGGCTGGCGGAGCAAGGCATCGAGCTTCCCGAGGTCGTCATGCCGCTCGCGGCCTATGTACCGGCGGTGCGTACTGGAAGCGTCGTGTACACCGCAGGGCAGTTACCGATGACGGCCGGCGAGTTACCGATGAAAGGCAAGGTGGGGGGAGAGGTCTCTGTGGACGAGGCGAAGAGCCTGGCTCGGCAGTGCGCGCTGAACGCATTGGCCGCCATCGACTCCTTGGTCGGTATCGACTCGGTGGTGCGCGTGGTCAAGGTCGTCGGGTTCGTTGCCTCCGCGCCGGGCTTCAGCGGCCAGCCCAGGGTGATCAACGGCGCCTCCGAGCTGTTCGGAGAGGTCTTCGGTGAGGCCGGGTCCCATGCCCGCTCAGCGGTCGGAGTGTCCGAGCTGCCACTGGATGCGCCTGTGGAAGTGGAAGTCATCGTAGAGGTCGCGTGACGCGTGAGTGCACTGGAGCATCCTGCCTACGGACTGCTGCGACCGGTCACCGAGACCGCTTCCGTCCTGCTCTGTGACAATCCGGGGTTGATGACTCTCGATGGCACCAATACCTGGGTTCTGCAGGGCCCAGGAAGCAACGAGATGGTCGTCGTGGACCCCGGACCCGATGACGATCCCGGATCCGCCAACGAGGACGGGCACCTTGAGCGACTGGCCGCGATCGGGCCGATACCGCTGGTGCTCGTCAGCCACCATCACTCCGACCACACCGGCGGAATCGATCGGATCGTGGAGCTCACCGGAGCCGTTGTGCGTTCGGCGGGTAGTGGATTCCTGCGTGGCATGGGTGGACCGCTGACCGACGGCGAGGTCATAGACGCCGCCGGCCTACGCATTACCGTCATGGCCACGCCGGGCCATACCGCTGACTCGATTTCGTTTCTCCTGGGCGACGTCGGCGAAAAGGGCAGTGACGGTGAGAGTGCGGTGCTGACCGCCGACACCATCCTGGGTCGCGGAACCACCGTGATCGACCGCGAAGATGGCGACTTGGGCGACTACCTCGATACGCTGCACCGCCTGCGCGGGTTGGGACATCGCACCGTGCTGCCTGGTCACGGCGCTGAGCTCGACGACATCGCTGCCGTCAGCGAAACCTATCTCGCACACCGACATGAGCGACTCTCTCAGGTCCGGGCGGCGCTGAGTGAACTCGGTGAAGGCGCCAGCGTTCGCGAAGTGGTCGAGCACGTCTACACCGATGTCGACGAAAAACTCTGGGACGTCGCCGAATGGTCGGTGCAGGCCCAGCTGGACTATTTGCGCCGCTGACCCACGCCAGTAGAACTGTCATCGGGCGGGGAGCTGGATGCTCGCTCGTTACCTCGCTCGGCGGGCCAGGCGCTCGGAGTCCGAGATCAACACGCTCTTGCCTTCGAGCCGGATCCACCCGCGATGGGCGAAGTCGGCCAGCGCTTTGTTGACAGTCTCCCGTGACGCTCCGACCAGCTGCGCGATCTCTTCCTGCGTTAGGTCGTGGGTCACCCTCAGAGCCCCGCCCTCCTGCGTGCCGAACCGCTGCGCGAGCTGCAGCAGCTGCTTGGCTACCCGGCCAGGCACGTCGGTGAAGATGAGGTCGGCGAGGTTGTTGTTGGTGCGGCGTAGCCGACGGGCCAGCACGCGTAACAGTTGCTCTGCGATTTCGGGACGGTCGATAATCCACGCGCGCAGCGCCTCGCGGTCCATTGATACTGTGCGCACTTCGGTGATGGTCGTGGCGCTCGATGTGCGGGGCCCCGGATCGAAGATCGACAACTCTCCGAACATGTCGGACGGGCCCATGATCGTCAGCAGGTTCTCGCGGCCGTCCGGTGAGCGCCTGCCGATCTTCACCTTCCCCGAGATGATGATGTACAGCCGGTCGCCGGGCTCGCCCTCCGAGAACACCGTGTGCCCGCGTGGAAAGTCGACTGGCTGCAACTGCTTGGTCAGTGCGGAAACGGCGCTGGGCTCGACGCCCTGGAAGATTCCGGCCCTGGCCAGGATCTCGTCCACGTTGCCCCTCTTAAAGTTGCTCGTTGATCAGATACACGACACGCAAGACGGCCTCGAGATGGATCGCGAGATCAGACTATTGGTACGCCTTTTCGTGACCAGCTCACGCTACACAGGATTCGCATGCCGGGTCTGCTGAAATTCAGGATTGCTGCGGTGATGTAAGGACTGGTGGGTGGCCAAATCCGACGCGCGGACCAAATTAACGAGCTCGTCCGCTGTTAAGGCCGCGTCGCGGCTGATGCTGGCCTCGACGCGATCAAGGGCTAAGGCTGCCAACATCAGCATCCCTGGAATCAACCCAACCAGCAGCCAAGACACGAAGCTGAAGTAAACACTGCTGCGGTCTCGGGACGGTCACGAATCGCCTTCGTTCGAGACCCGATCCGACTCCGGGACGGTCACGAATCGCTGAGACCCGATCCGACACCGGGGAGCGACGAACCGTCGTCGTTTGAGACTCGATCCGACCCGGGGCGCGACGAACCATCGTCGTTTGAGACTCGATCCGACCCCGGGCGCGACGAACCGTCTTCAGTAGGCTGGTCTGGTGAGTGCGGGTGATGCTTCGGCACGCGGATCAGCTGGCCCCAAGCGGCCGCGACGCGCCCCGGGCCGCAACTGGGACGAGGAGTCCCACCTAGCCCTGATTCGGCGCGCCCGCCGGATGGACCGCATTCTGGCGGAAGCATTTCCACATGTGTACTGCGAGCTGGACTTCACTAATCCGCTCGAGCTCACGGTCGCCACGATCCTGTCGGCGCAGAGCACCGACAAACGGGTCAACCTCACCACCCCGCCGTTGTTCGCGAAATTCCGAACCGCCCTTGACTACGCGCAGGCTGACCGCACCGAGCTCGAGGAGCTCATCCGGCCGACCGGATTCTTCCGCAACAAGGCCAACTCGCTCATTGGGCTGGGCCAGGAGCTGGTGGAGCGGTTCGACGGCCAGGTGCCCGCCACGCTCGAGGAACTTGTCACCTTGCCCGGCGTGGGCCGAAAAACCGCCAATGTTGTCCTCGGCAACGCATTCGATGTTCCAGGCATCACCGTCGACACTCATTTTGGCAGGCTGGTTCGGCGCTGGCGCTGGACGTCCTTGGAGGATCCGGTCAAGGTCGAGCATGCCGTCGGAGAACTCGTCGAACGCAGCGAGTGGACCCTGCTCAGCCACCGGGTGATCTTCCATGGCCGCCGCGTGTGTCACGCGCGTAAGCCGGCATGTGGTGTGTGCGTGCTAGCCAAGGACTGTCCGTCCTTTGGCGTGGGTCCGACCGACCCGCTGATTGCCGCGCCGTTGGTCAAGGGCCCCGAAGCCGAGCACCTACTCGCGCTGGCTGGACTCTAGACCAGTGAGGGCCTCAGCGCGCTGGAGCATCGCGGCGGCGGTGGTTGTCGTCGCGCTGGGCGGGGCGCTGTGGTCAGAGCTCGGCGCCGACAAGCCCCGGTCATCCTCATCGCTGGACACCGTCTCTGCTCGTGACCGCCGCGCCGCCGACACCGTCGAGGCGCTCGCGGGTCCGCGCGCCCGAGCCGACCTCGAACCCTGCCCGGGGCCAAGCCCCGGCGCCGGCCCCGAACTCTTGCGCGGGATTGTGCTCGAGTGCGCGGGTGACGGATCTGAGGTCGACGTCGCCGAAGCGCTCGCGGGTCGTCCCGCCGTCCTGAACCTGTGGGCGTACTGGTGTGGCCCATGCGCTGACGAACTGCCCGCGATGGCCGAGTATCAGAGGCGCGTCGGACCGGCGGTGACGGTGTTGACGGTGCATGAGGATGAGAACGAGGCCGCAGCGTTGCTGCGCCTCGCGGAACTGGGAGTGCGGCTACCAACGCTGCAGGATGGCCGCAGATCCATCGCTGCAGCATTGCAGGTTCCCAACGTCATGCCGGCAACGGTGGTTTTGCGCGCGGACGGTAGCGTTGCCGAGGTTCTGCCTCGGCCTTTCGTCACTGCTGACGAAATCGCCGAGGCGGTCAACCCGAAGTTGGGAGTGGGCTGAAATTGGCCGGCATGGGCACGTCGAGCTGGGCGAATAACGTCGGCGGTCTGACTCCCGCGGCCGCGCCGCCCTGGCTGACACCGCTCATCGATCGTCCCCGTGCCGTCAAAAGCGCCTACCGCCGCCAAGTGCCAACAGAGGTGCTCGCTGCTCTGACCGCAGCCAACGCCGCCGCAGCACTGACGGGTACCCGCCGTGACGCCGCGGTGCTGGTGCTGTTCTCTGGGCCGCAGAACGGATCGCCCGGCGTGCTGCCAGACGACGCGGATCTCCTCGTCACCGTGCGCTCCTCGACGCTGCGCCACCATGCTGGGCAGGCCGCCTTTCCGGGAGGTGCCACAGATTCTGGCGACGACGGACCGGTGCGCACCGCCCTTCGGGAGGCCACCGAGGAGACTGGGATCGATGTGAACCGGCTGCACCCGCTGAATGCCCTCGAGCGGATGTTCATCCCGCCGTCGGGTTTCCACGTCGTGCCGGTACTCGCGTACTCACCGGACCCCGGACCGATCGCAGTCGTCGACTCGTCTGAGACAGCGCTGGTCGCACGGGTTCCGGTCCGGGCATTCGTCAATCCGGACAATCGGATCACGGTATACCGTCGCCAGAACTCACGGCGCTTCGCCGGGCCGGCGTTCCTACTCAACGAGATGCTCGTGTGGGGGTTCACCGGACAGATCATCTCGACGCTGCTCGACGCCGCAGGCTGGGCAGAACCGTGGGACACCGACAATGTGCGCGAACTCGACGACGCAATGGCGCTCCTGCACGGTCCTGGCAGTTACGGTGATGGCCAACAATGACATCGTCACACTGGCTAGACCTAACCATCCTCGCCGTTGCGCTCATCGCTGCCATCTCGGGCTGGCGATCAGGGGCGCCGGGTTCTCTGCTGGCCCTTGTCGGGGTAGTTCTCGGTGCGGTGGCGGGGGTTCTACTCGCCCCGCACATCGTCAGTCACATCAGTGGACCGCGCACCCAGCTCTTCGTGACATTGTTCCTGATTCTGACGCTGGTGGTCGTCGGTGAGATCGCCGGCGTCGTTCTCGGTAGGGCGGTGCGCGGTGCGATCCGCAATCCCACGCTGCGCATCTTTGACTCGGTGGTCGGCGTGGCGCTTCAGCTGGTTCTCGTCCTGACTGCTTCCTGGCTACTGGGCACCGCGTTGACATCCTCCCCGCAGCCTAATCTCGTCGCGGCCGTTCGTGGTTCGCAGGTGATCGCCGAGGTTGACGCGGTGGCGCCGAGCTGGCTGCGATCAGTACCCAACCGGCTCTCCGCGCTGTGGGACAACGCCGGGCTGCACGACGTACTCAAGCCGTTCGGACCGACAACGCTTGCGGCGGTCGACGCCCCCGATCCGACGTTGGCCGCCTCTGCGGTGGTCGCCCTGGCTCGCCCGAGCGTGGTCAGGGTCCGCGGGGTCGCAACGAGTTGCCAGAAGGTGCTCGAAGGCAGCGGGTTTGTCGTCGCGCCGAACCGGGTGATGTCCAACGCCCACGTTGTCGCCGGTTCGGAGAGCGTCACCGTCGACGTGGACGGCCAGACCTACGACGCGCACGTGGTCTCCTACGACCCCGACGCCGACATCTCGATCCTCGATGTGCCCGATCTGCCATCCGCCCCCCTGCAGTTCGCCGCCGACGAAGCTCCTTCGGGAACAGACGGGATCGTAATGGGCTATCCCGGCGGCGGTGACTTCACCGCCACCCCGGCGCG
>DAOUYK010000182.1 GCA_030666145.1 Mycolicibacterium sp.
TCCTCCTCAACGCCGAGCCGGCTGACGAGCTCCGAATTTCCATCGGATACTGATTTAGGGAGGACTCCCCGCACGCGTCTTTAGGGAGGAGTCCCCGCGTGCGCCGGGCGCCCTCTACGGGCTCGGAGACACCGAGAATTGCCGCCCGTCGGGGCCTACCGTTCTCGAATCGCCAGCAACGGTGCGGACAGTGACGAGTACCTAATGCCATGTCGGTGATGACACCGTGCGACCATTTAAGTCGTGTGCTTCTCGATGACTGCTGATCTGGTGGTAGGTACTGCGCTGGTGCCGGTGGCGGTGCTTTCACTTCGGGAGGTCCGACACCGGCGGGAGTTGCCGTTCGCGGCGTTGCCGGCGGTGTTCGCGGCGCACCAGCTCCTCGAGGTCGCGGTATGGGCGGGCCTGGACGGCGACGTTTCAGCTGGGGTAGCGAACCTTGCGATGCGTGCGTATCTCTTCATCGCCTGGCCGCTGCTGCCGATCTACCTTCCGCTGGCTGTGCTGATGCTAGAGCCCAGGGGCTCTCGCGTTCGGGTGGCGCCCTTCCTTGCACTCGGCTCCGTCGTATCGGTATATCTCGCGTTCGTGGTGCTGGCGAACCCGGTGGAGGTGATCAGGCACCCTTACGGGCTCGAATACGCCACCGTGGTGCAGCACCCTGTCGTGTGGGCGGTGCTCTATATCGTTGCGGTTATAGGGGCGCCGCTGATGTCTGGCTACCGTTCGATCGTCGTGTTCGGCGCACTGAATCTGGTGGGCCTGTTGTTGGTCGCTGTCTTCTACGCCCAGGAATTCGCGTCGCTGTGGTGCATCTTTGCCGCTGTCTCCTCGATAATTATCCTCGTGCACATGATTCGGCGGCGACGGCTCTCCGATGCGGAGCGCTTGCATGGGGAACGTCTGCCCGCGTAACAATTGCTTGCATCGGGCGCAAGGATGAAAGGCGCCATGCCTGACGATGGGCTGGACCTGCCGGGCTGGGACGACGTGCTGGAGGCCCATGGTCGCATTGCGCCTCATATCCACCGCACGCCCATCCTGACCTCTAGCTTCATCAACGCCCTTACGGGCGCGGATCTTTTTTTCAAGTGCGAGAACTTCCAGAAGGCGGGGGCCTTCAAGGCGCGCGGCGCTACAAACGCGGTCTTTGGCCTGTCGGAGGCGATGGCCCGAAAGGGCGTTGCCACCCATTCCAGCGGTAACCACGCGTTGTCACTCAGCTACGCCGCCCAGGCGAGGGGCATTCCCTGCCATGTGGTGATGCCCCGCAATGCGTCTGGGGCCAAGAAGGCCGCGGTGCGGGGCTACGGCGGCACGATCACCGATTGCGAGCCCTCCATCACGAGCCGCGAGGCGGTCTTTGCCGAGGTGCGCAAACGCACCGGTGCGGATTTCGTCCATCCTTACAACGACCCGCGTGTGATCGCTGGGCAGGCGACCTGTTCGCGCGAACTCATGGAGCAGGTCGAGGTTCTGGATGCCGTAATCGCGCCGATCGGGGGTGGGGGCATGGCATCGGGCTGTTGTCTGACGCTGTCAACCGTAGCCCCAGGGGTGGAGATCTATGCCGCTGAGCCCGAACAGGCTGACGACGCGTTTCGTAGCTTCAAGGCTGGCCGCATCGTCGCCGACGATGCGCCGGTGACGGTGGCCGACGGGCTGAAAGTCCCTCTGAAGGAGCGGACCTGGCATTTCGTCTCGAACTACGTTACCGATATTTTTACCGCGAGCGAGCAGGAGATCATCGACGCGATGCAACTGACCTGGCACCGGATGAAAATCGTGATGGAGCCTTCCTCCGCCGTGCCTCTCGCAACGATTATCAAGAACCCGAACGTGTTTCGCGGAAAGCGCGTGGGCGTCATCGTCACCGGGGGCAACGTGGACCTAGACAAGCTGCCCTGGATTGCCGGTTGAGAGGTTGGCTACGTGGAGTTGGTTACCTCACGGCGGATCACCAGCTGAACCGGGTGGTGTCTGAGGTTTAGCGGCTACCTTATCTGCATCCTTGCCCAGCATCAGCGAGCGAACCAGCCGCCGCGGACCGTATGGCCGGAGCATGGAGCTGGCCGGTTGGGGGGCGCACCTTCAGCGGCCACCAGAACCAGCGCCCCAGTAGCGCGGCGATTGACGGCGTCATCAGTGAACGCACGATCAGGGTGTCGAACAGAAGACCGAGGCCAATCATGTTGCCGGCCTGGCCGATAGAGCGCAGGTCGCTGGCGATCATGGACATCATCGTGAAGGCAAACACCAAGCCCGCCGCGGTGACGGCACCCCCGGTCTGGCCATCGAACGAATCATGCCGGTCTTCAGTCCGGCACCGATCTCCTCTTGGAACCGTGACACCAGCAGCAGGTTGTAGTCGGAGCCGACAGCGAGCAGGATGATCAACCCGAACCCCGGCGCGATCCAGTTCAAATCCACGCCGAAGATGTTTTGCTAGAACAGCACCGAGAGCCCGAACGCGGCGCCCAGCGACAGCAACACCGTGCCTACGATCACTAGAGAGGCAACCAAAGCCCGGGTGATGATCACCATCATGGCAAAGATCAGTGTCACCGCCGCTAGTCCCACGATCAGCAGGTCGTATTGCATGCCCGACTGGATATCGCGGTATATTGCCGCCGTCCCCGTGAGGTAGAACTTGGCGCCGGTCAGGGTTGTTCCCTTCACCGCCTGATGCGCGGCGTTCAGTTCGGGCTTGACCGCAGAAATGCCCGCCGGGGTTGCCGGATCTGTGCCGTGGGTGATGATGAAGCGCGCGGCTTTGCCGTCTGGCGAGAGGAACTGTTTCAGACCGGCCTGGAAAGCGGGATTGTCGAACGCTTCCGGCGGCAGGTAGAAGTAGTCGCCACTCCGGGAGGCGTCGAAGGCCTGACCCATCGCGCTGGCCGTGTCGGTCATCCGGGACATTTGCGTGACCAGACCCGAGAAGCTGCTATGCATCGTGAGCAAGGGTTCCCTGCATCGATTGGGCGACAGCGATGATCGGCGGGAACTGGGCGAGCATCTGGGGCATGATCGTCACGCATCTCATCCAGCGTGGCCTGTATATCGTGCATAGCGCCGACCATGTGATGCGTCGTGTTGCTCATCTCTTCTAGCAGACCCTGCATCCGCTGCATCGATCTGATCATCGCGCCGAGGTCGTCGCTCATGGTGAGCATGTCGGCTGTTCGGTCCTTCATGAATTGAAGGTTCTGCTGGATCGGAATTGATTGGGCACTGATCTGGAAAGGTATCGAGGTGTGCTGGATCGGCCCGCCCAATGGACGGGTGATGCTCTGCACCATGGCGATTCCCGGTACACGGAAGATGTTTTTGGCGATCCTGTCCAGGATGATCATGTCGCCGGTGTTCCGCATGTCGTGATCACTTTCGATCATCAGGATGTCGGGATTCATTGTGGCGGCGCTGAAATGACGCTATGCGGTCGCATATCCGATATCCGATATCCGATATCCGATATCCGATGGGAGATCCGAGGGTATGTAGTAGCGGTCGTTGTAGCTGATCTTCATGGTCGGCATGATGAGAATGCCAACCAGGGCGATGACCAGCGAGAGCGCAAACACCGGACCCGGCCAGCGTACCGTGGCGGTGCCGATGCGCCGCCACCCACGCGTCTTGATCATCTGTCGCGGCTCGAGCAGGCCGAATCGGGTGGCCACGACGACCACGGCCGGCGCCGCGGTCAGCGCTCCGGCAACGACGACGACCAGCCCCGCAGCGGACGGAATGCCCAGCGCCTTGAAATACGAAAGTCGTGCTAAGTGGAGGCAAAGGGTGGCCCCGGCGATCTTTAGCCTCGAGCCCAAGATGATGTGGAAGGTCCCACGGAACATCTTGTAATAGGCTGTTTCTGGATCCTGACCGGACTTACGCGCCTCTTGATAGCGGCCGATGAGGAATATCGCGTAATCGGTTCCCGCGGCGATCGCCAACGAGGACAGCATGGCGACGACGAACGTCGAGAATCCCAGCAGATCGTAGTTCCCGAGAAGCGCGAAGAGCCCTCTGGCCGTGCCCATCTCGAAACCAACCATGAGGAGAACCAGAAGCATCGTGCTAATGGAGCGGTAGACGATAAAGAGCATGATCATGATGACCAGGCCCGTCACGCCCATCATTGTGAGCATGCTTTCATCGGCGGCTTCGTTCATGTCCGTTGTCAGCGCGGCCGGGCCGGTGACGTACACCTGGAGCCCTTTGGGCGGCGTTGAATGGTCGACGATCTCCCGGACCGCGTCGAGCGACTGGTTTCCGAAGGTGCTGCCTTGATCGCCGGCCAAATTGAGTTGGACGTAAGCGGCTTTGCCGTCCCGGCTCTGGACGCCGGCGGCAGTGAGTGGATCTCCCCACACGTTCTGAACATGCTGTACGTGTGTGGGGTCGGCCTGTAACCGTTTCACCAAGCCGTCGTAATAGTGGCGCGCCTACTCACCGAGTTCTTTATCGCTTTCCAGGACGATCATCGCGATGCTGTCGGAGTCTGACTCTTGAAACTTTGCGCCGATGTGCTTGGCAGCGATCATGGCCGGCGCGTCTTGCGGCGACATCGTGACTGCGTGGTCTCGAGCGACCGATGCGATCTGCGGCACAAGCACGTTCACGGCGACGGTCAGCAGCAGCCATCCGATGATGATCGGCACCGCGAACCTGCGGACGAACCGCATGAATTTCGGACGGGCGTCGTTATCGGTGCTCATGCCGCCTTCACCAGGCAAAAGGTTTGGGCGTGGTGCCCGGCCGCGGATTGCTCGTCTTTGACCTCACCGTTGACCGTGATGCGGCAACCGATATTGTCGCTATTGCCCTGTGCTACAACGTTGGCGATCACCGACGGTATCGTCGTGGTGATCGTATAGGTCCAGGGCAGGCCGGTGAAGTTCGCCTCTTCCGGCTGGGCAGTGCTGTTCAAATAGCTGACGGTCCCCTTTGTGTCGCCGGGGCCGAAAACTTCATACGTCACTCGCTTGACATGGAACTGCACGAGAGGTTCGGCGCTGCTGCCGGTTGCGGAAAAGATCGCGTCGGAGCCGAAGGCGCCGCGAAGCCGCTCAACGCCGACACCGCCGAGGGCAACTGCCACCACGACAACGAGCGGTACCCAAGCTCGCTTGAGAATGTTGAGAATACGAGCCCCCCACGGTAGCTGTTGCGCGCTGATCATCAGCACCACCTGCCAGGTGGCTGTCACCTCGTCAGCTGAGACGGATAACAGAGACCGGCCGGCGCCACGCGTCGGTGTCACCCAACTGCAATGATCGTCAACGCCTCGACCATCTGCACACCTACCCTCGATGATATGAGCCAGCCCGTACCCCTCGATACCCCGCTGCTACAGCGGATCCGTGAGTCTGTGATCGGTGAGGATCAGGTGATGCCCGGTCCCTATGGGCCACGTCGGGTGACTTACGCGGATTACACCGCGTCGGGTCGGGCGCTGACTTTCCTGGAGGACTTTATCCGCGACGAGGTACAGCCCCGCTACGCCAATACACACACCGAGGCCAGCGGAACCGGTCTGCAGACCACCAGGCTGCGCGAAGACGCCCGTTCCATCATCCTCGACGCTGTCGGCGGCGACGATGAAACCGTCGTGATCTTCGCCGGATCGGGCTGCACCGGTGCCATCGACAAACTGATCGGCATCCTCGGGCTGCGTATCCCGGCCGCATTGGAAGACGAATACCATCTCAGCGATGCCATCCCCGGCAGCCGGCGCCCGGTGGTCTTCATCGGGCCGTTCGAACATCACTCCAACGAGCTGCCGTGGCGGGAGTCGATCGCTGATGTCGTCGTGATTCCCCAGAACTCCGACGGCCACATCGACACCGCGACCCTGGCGAAAGAGCTTGTGCGCCACGATGCGCGCCCGTTGAAGATCGGCTCGTTCTCCGCGGCCAGCAACGTGACCGGGATCGTCAGCGACACCCACCGCATCTCAGCGCTCCTGCACGCGCACGGCGCATTGTCGTTCTGGGATTTCGCTGCGGCGGGACCCTATGTCGAGATCGAGATGTACGGCGACCAAACTCAGGATCGCCTCGACTACAAGGACGCGATCTTTCTCAGCCCGCACAAGTTCATCGGGGGGCCGAGCACCCCAGGGGTTCTGGTGACCCGTCGGGAGTTGCTGCGCAATCGGGTGCCAGATGTGCCCGGCGGCGGCACCGTCGCCTACGTCAATCCGACTGAGCACTGCTACCTCAAGGATCCTACCCAGCGTGAGGAGGGCGGCACACCGGCCATCATCGAATCGATCCGGGCCGGCCTGGTGTTCCAACTCAAACATGCGGTCGATGTCGACGTGATCCGCGCCCACGAGGAGCATTACCTGCGCTGCGCGGTCACCGCCTGGCAGCACGAGCCGAACATCGAAATCCTCGGTAACCTCGACGCCGAACGACTGTCCATCGTGTCTTTCGTGGTGCGCGCCCCCAGCGGCCGCTATCTGCACCACAACTTCGTCGTAGCCGTCCTCAACGACCTCTTCGGAATTCAGTCCCGTGGCGGCTGCTCGTGCGCGGGCCCTTACGGACATCGTCTGCTGGGCATCGACCTGGACCGTTCACATGAGTTCGAACGCGAGATCACCCACGGTTGCGAGGGCATCAAACCGGGTTGGGTGCGCATCAACTTCAACTACTTCATCTCCGACGCGGTCTTCACCTACCTCGTCGAGGCGGTCCAGCTCGTCGCAAGATACGGCTGGCGGCTACTTGAGGACTACCGCTTCGACCCGGCGAGTGGAGTATGGCGACACCACAGCGGCCCCATCGAGCCCCCGCTTCGGCTGCACCAAATCTCT
>DAOUYK010000264.1 GCA_030666145.1 Mycolicibacterium sp.
CCGCCACGTCCAGATCTGCCGGCTCGGCCGGCTGGTGGTAGGGCTCGTTGTAAATGGTGATGTAGAAGTAGATGTTCTCCGGGTTCTCCCCGAACATCCGGGCCAGGCCGCCCTCCACGATGTGGGCCAGTTCGTAGGCGAACGCCGGGTCGTAGGCCACCACGGCCGGATTGGTGGAAGCCAGCAACAACGAGTGACCATCGGCGTGCTGCAGGCCTTCACCGGTAAGCGTCGTGCGCCCCGCCGTCGCACCTAGGACGAAACCGCGGGCCATTTGGTCAGCGGCCGCCCAGAACCCGTCGCCGGTCCGCTGGAATCCGAACATCGAGTAGAAGATGTAGATCGGGATCATCGGCTCGTTGTGGGTGGCATACGACGTCCCGACCGCCGTGAACGACGCAGTCGAACCGGCCTCATTGATGCCCTCGTGCAGGATCTGACCGGATTCGCTCTCCTTGTAGGCCAGCATCAGCTTCGCATCGACGGCGGTGTACAACTGGCCGTTGTGGTTGTAGATCTTCAGGCTGGGGAACCACGAGTCCATCCCGAACGTGCGGGCCTCATCCGGAATGATCGGGACGATCCGTTTGCCAATATTCTTGTCACGCAACAGCTCTTTAAAGGTGCGCACGGTCGCCATAGTGGTGGCCACCTCCTGATTGCCCGATCCCTTCTTCAGCGCCTTATAGGCGTCCTTGCCTGGCAGCTTGAGGGGTTTGGCCTTGGTGCGCCTCTCTGGCAGGAATCCGCCTAGGGCGCGACGCCGGTCCAGCAGATAACGGATCTCGGGTGCCTCGGTTCCAGGGTGATAATAGGGGGGTAGGTAAGGGTTCTGCTCAAGCTGCTCATCGCTGACGGGAATGCGCTGGGTATCACGGAAGTCCTTGAGATCCTGCAGCGCAAGTTTTTTCATCTGATGCGTGGCATTTCGACCTTCGAAATGCTTGCCCAGCGTGTAGCCCTTGATGGTCTTGGCCAGAATCACCGTCGGCTGACCCTTGTGCTCCGTCGCGGCTTGGTAGGCGGCATAAACCTTGCGGTAGTCGTGGCCGCCGCGCTTGAGGTTCCAGATGTCGGTGTCGGACAGGTTTTTCACCAACTGCTTGGTGCGGGGGTCGCGGCCGAAGAAATGGTCGCGTACGTAGCCGCCGTCGTTGGCTTTGTAGGTCTGGTAGTCGCCGTCGGGGGTGGAGTTCATCAGGTTCACCAGGGCGCCGTCGCGATCAGCGTGCAGCAGGGCGTCCCACTCGCGGCCCCACACCACCTTGATCACGTTCCAGCCCGCGCCTCGGAAGAACGACTCCAGTTCCTGGATGATCTTGCCGTTGCCGCGCACCGGGCCATCGAGGCGCTGCAGGTTGCAATTGATGACGAAGGTCAGGTTGTCCAGACCCTCGAGGGCAGCAACGTGAGTCAGGCCGCGGCTTTCTGGCTCGTCCATCTCGCCGTCGCCCAGGAATGCCCACACGTGCTGGTTGGTGGTGTCCTTGATCCCGCGGTCGTGCAGGTAGTGGTTGAACCGGGCTTGGTAGATGGCGTTCATGGGGCCAAGGCCCATTGACACCGTGGGAAACTCCCAAAAGTCGGGCATCAGGCGCGGGTGCGGGTAGGACGGGATGCCACCCCCAGGATGGCTGTGCTCCTGGCGAAAACCGTCAAGCTGGTCGGCGCTGAGGCGTCCTTCCAGGAATGCCCGGGCGTAGATCCCCGGTGATGCATGGCCTTGGATGAAGATCTGGTCCCCGCCCCCGGGGTGGGACTTGCCGCGGAAAAAATGGTTGAACCCGACCTCATAGAGGGCGGCCGAGGACGCGTAGGTAGAAATATGCCCCCCGACACCGACTCCCGGTCGTTGCGCGCGATGCACCATGATCGCCGCATTCCAGCGGATCCAGGCGCGATAACGACGCTCGACGTCTTCGTCGCCGGGGAACCACGGTTCGAGCTCAGTCGGGATGGTGTTCACGTAATCGGTGGAGGTCAGCGCCGGGATAGAGACTCGCCGCTCGCCGGCGCGCTCGAGTAACCGCAACATCAGGTATCGGGCCCGGCCGGGCCCGGAACGCTCGAGTAAGCCGTCGAAGGATTCGAGCCACTCGCTAGTCTCATCGGCATCTATATCCGGCAGATACGACGCGACGCCTTCCCGGATGACGCGAACCCGGTCGGGTTCGGCTGTAGTGCTGGAGGTTTGGGCCAGATCCTGTCGCACGAACTCGGTGGTCAACTTCCGCTCCTTGGTAGGTGCTGCAATTGCGGGTGGCCCTCACGTGCACGTGGATTCCATCCTCGTCCAATCCTGCCCCATCCGCACCGTCGCGTGGGGGCTGTGTGGCGAACCGCCGATCTGCAGTTCGAACCTGGAGTGTGAACGGTGAGACGAACCGGTAACGTCTGCATCGTGCTGACGGGTTGGCTGGGCGCGCCTCACGCGCGGGGCGTCGCCTTTGTCGCCGGCACGTTGGCTGTTTTGGCGATGATCGTCGTAGGTTGCACCAACGTCACCAACGGCGACGTCCAGGTGGCCGAGGGTGAGGCGCCCCTGTACCGGGCATCGGTGTCGGCCTCGATCGAGGAATCCGTGGCGAGCTCGAGCGCCCGGGAGTCCGAACGCCAGGAATCGCTGCGCACCGAGGCGGTCCAGGCCTCGTGTGAGTCGATGAGCTCAAGCAGCGCGGACGCCATCGGCGCTGTCAACGCCTATGTCGACGCCTTCAACTCCAATCCTGCCGAGATCGAGCGCACCGAGGGGCCGGCGGTGGATGCGCTCAACCTCAGCGCGGATTCGGTCGCGGGCAGCCTCTCCGATCCGCTCGCCCCTGGTCTGCGGGATGCGCTCAACAGTTGGGTGGAAGCCGCGCGGACGGTGGCGACCGCGATCGCGGGCAACTACGGGACCGAAGAATTCAACGACGCGATCACCGATCTCAACGATTCCAAGACCACTGCATTGGACCTATGTGACGCCGCATATCGGTGAACCTGCCAGCAGACGTCCGCTTTTGGGGCTGGGCGTGCGACGATAGGGCGAGAACATGACACAGCGCACAGTGAGTGGAAATGACTGAAGGAGGAATGAAAGTGGTCTCGGCGGGTGCCCCCCCGAACTACGCCCACAGACTGGGCATCGAAAAAGATCAGATCGTGCAGGAGTTGGGCTGGGACGAGGACACCGACGACGACATCCGCGCCGATATTGAGGACGAGGCTGGCGGCGAGCTGGTCGACTATGACTCTGACGAAGTCGTCGACGTGGTCCTGCTGTGGTGGCGCGACGGTGACGGTGACCTCGTCGACAGGTTGATGGACGCCATCACGCCGCTGGCCGACGACGGAGTCATCTGGGTCGTAACTCCTAAGACCGGCAAGCCCGGGCACGTGCAACCCGCCGAGATCGCGGAGTCGGCGCCGACCGCGGGCCTTATGCAGACGTCGTCGGCCAACCTGGGGAACTGGATAGCCAGCCGCCTGGTGCAGCCGAGGTCCAAAGCAGCCAGCCGGCACTGAGAGTCACTGAGAAGTGCTCGCTGTCGGCCACAACGCACCGGACTTCACGCTCAAGGATCAGAACAACCAGCCGGTGACGCTCAGTTCTTTCCGCGCGGCAGGCCGCAGGCCCAAGAATGTGCTGCTGGTGTTCTTCCCTCTCGCGTTCACCAGCATTTGTGCACGTGAGCTCGATGACGTCCGCGACAACCTGCCCGACTTCCTCAACGACGACACCGCAACGTTGGCGATTTCGGTTGGGCCGTCACCGACCCACAAAGTGTGGGCAACCCAGCGCGGGTTCACATTCCCGGTCTTAGCCGATTTCTGGCCGCACGGCGCGGTGAGCCAGGCCTACGGCGTGTTCAACTTCGACACCGGTTTTGCCAACCGGGGTACGTTCGCGGTCGACAGTTGCGGGGTCATCCGGTTTGCCGAGTGCATGCAGCCCGGCGAGGTCCGTGACCAGGGGGTCTGGTCAGATGCGCTGGCGGCACTCCGGTCAGGCTGACCCGGATTTCTGGTGGCGCGTCATCGGCGTGTAGCCTGCCCGGGATCGGGCGCGTAGCTCAGTGGTAGAGCTCTGGTTTTACACACCAGCGGTCGGCGGTTCGATACCGTCCGCGCCCACCAGTGTTCTTGCAGTTCAGCGTCGTATCGCATCCGATTGGGCACGGCGAACGAAACCCCGTGGTTCCAAGTGTGTGCCAACTGGGTCGCACACCCGGTCGATCGAGCACTAGGAGCGCCTGAGCCCTGCCGCTGGTGATCGAGTCCCGCGGTGTCCGCCATGCTGGAGGACGCTAACTTATTGTCGTGTAGGAACACCCATGCGCACGGCAGTTGGTTACG
>DAOUYK010000160.1 GCA_030666145.1 Mycolicibacterium sp.
TGGCGGTCGTGTAGCCCACCGTCACTGCATCGCTGGAGGCCTCAGAAAGCGAGACCGTGAATCCCAGATCAGACGAGCCGCTATTGCCTTCGGCCCCAACAGCATCCTTAATCGACACGCTGGGCAGCTGCGGGGTGGGTCCTGGAGTGGCCGACAGCGACGCCGTTGATTTTGAAGTTGGTGACTGTAGCTGCTGCTCCGCCCGGGGTCGCTTGATAGCCCGGATTTGCCTGCTGGCCGGCCTCGAGCACGCCGTTCCATGCCGCATTGCGCAGCGCATGGTGACCGTCTGTGCTGCTGACGATCTCGACGTTCCACGCGTTGGTGATCTCTATCGGCGCGTCGAACTCCAGCGTCCAGCCGTTGATACCCGAGTCGCCCGCGGTCAGGGTGATATCGGCTACGCGACCTGATCCTCAGTCGTCGTTGACGGTGTGCACCACCGACGAGTGACCGGGTGCAGGTGTGGCGGCGTCGTCGTTGGTGATGGTGCCGATCGCGGCTCCGGCGGCGAGGGTGGCCCCGGTCGGGTTGGATCGCATGTGGGAACTGTTTTGGCGGCAGCTCGTCACGGTGGCGAAACGCTGCCACCCCATTTCTCATTGATTCGTGCAAACGTGCCATCGTTCTGCACGATCGTGAGCCACTGGTGCACCCACTGCTGCAATGCGGAGCCTTTGCGGGAAATCAAGTACGCCTTCTGTGAAAAAGTGAACGGGTTGTCGACACTGACTGCGCACAAATCGGGAATTCTCTTCGTCGGCCACCGGATCTCGCTGACGTCGGTGATCATGACATCCGCGTGATCGTTTTTCAGTTGTTCAAAGATGGTTTTGTTGTCCGGGAACTCAACGATCTGGGTCTGTTTGATGTGTGCATGATCGAAGTCAGCATTGCTTCCGCCTGGGTTTACCACGACACGCACGCCCGGCCTGTCGATGTCGGCTAAATCTGTGTAACGGGAAGCGTCCTCGCAGCGCGTGATAGCTGCTTTACCATCGCGCACAACAGGGTTGCTGTAGAGCGCGCTCTTCGCCCGATCGAGGGTGATGGTGATCCCGCCCATCGCCATGTCACATTTGGCGCTCAGGTCCTCCATCATGGTGGCCCAGGTGGTGGGAACCAGATTCAGCTCAACGCCTAGGCGCTGGGATAGATCCTGCGCCAGGTCAACATCTATCCCGTTCCATTCCCCTTGTGAATCAAGATAAGTGAAGGGGGGATAGTCACCCGTGCTGCAGACGTTGATGGCTCCGCGCTGCAGAATCTGATCGAGATCACCGAACGATTGGGTCTGATCGGGACCGGCGGGCGCGGCGTTGTTAGCCCCGCACGCCGCGCAGAGCACGGTTAGCAGCGGTACACCGCCTGCGAGGAAACGCTTCAGGTGCTTCATTGACATACATCCACTCCCGATGCAGTAGCTCGGAACCCGTCGACAAGAGCGCGTACCCGGTGCGCAGAGTCAAACCATCTAACTCGGCTGGAGAATCCCGCTGACCACGCGTTATTGTGGTCGGGGTGGCGGGATTCGAACCCACGACCTCTTCGTCCCGAACGAAGCACGCTACCAAGCTGCGCCACACCCCGCGTGAAGCCACGACAGCGTATCGCACGGTCGAAGGTTCAGGCCAAACGCGCGTTGCCTCCCGCGACACGCCGTGGGATGGATCTAGGGTGTCGGTGGCGTTATGCACACTGTCGGTTACACATCGAGGAAACGAGGCGCGCTATGACTGGGCTAGGGGCATCGATCTACCTGGGCTTTTTCATGGTTGCCGCTCTCTGGCTGCTCATTACCGCTGACGGCCCACTCCTGCGGGGCGCCGATGATCGGGGCCAGCGTCCGGATCGCTCGAATTCGGCCAACGGTGTGGCCGGCTCAGAAGGGCCGAGCCCCTGGCTGGCCAGCCATTAGTCGCTGAAGTAGGTGTCCGCATAGCGGTCGCTACCGTCGGCGGGCGGCGTGACGACTGAGCCGCTGCAGCCCTGGGCGGCAGCGGCTGGGAGATCGACTCGGCGATGTTGTTGTCTCCGCGCGCACGGCATTGTCCACCCAGGAAAGTCGTCCACCCAGGAACGTGATCGGGTGCCTAAGGGCAGGTGTCGCCGACGCGCTCACCGCACCGCTGCGGTCGGATGCGACTGCTCCGCCGCCGATCTCGCTTCTGAACCGCCGGTCGGAGCCGCCACGAGTGTCAGCAGGGTCGCCTCGGGGCGGCAGCAGAACCGAAACGGGGCGAACGGGGAGGTGCCGACACCGGCAGAGACGTGTAGTTGGGTATGTACACCCCACTTGGACGGTCCTTTCACCCGCGACCGGTCAATTTCACAGTTGGTGACGATTGCGCCGTAGAACGGCACGCACAGCTGCCCCCCGTGGGTGTGGCCGGCCATCACGAGCTGGTATCCGTCCGCGGCGAAGCGGTCCAACACGCGGGACTCGGGGGAGTGCGTCAGGCCCAGGGTCAGGTTCGCGGTCGGATTCGCAGGCCCGGCGATGGTGTCGTAGCGGTCCCGCGACAGGTGCGGATCGTCGACACCGGCCGCGGCGATATGCAGGCCCGCCACTTCGAATTCGCGCCGGGTATGTGTCATGTCCAGCCAACCGCGTTCGGTGAACGCTGCCCGCAGGTCCTGCCACTGCAGCGGCTCCCCGTGAACCCGGTGCGTCGGTTTGGTCAGGTAGTTGGCTGGGTTCTTCAGCCTCGGGGCGAAGTAGTCATTGCTACCGAACACGAACACGCCCGGAACCGACAGCAGATCGCCTAGGGCTTGCACCACCGCCGGCACCGCTTTGGGGTGGGACAAGTTGTCGCCGGTGTTGACGATGAAGTCGGGAGCCCAGCTGGCCAGGTCGCGGACCCATGCTTGCTTTCGCCGTTGCGCGGGCCGCATGTGGATGTCGCTGATGTGTAGGACCTTCAGCGGTGACGAGCCCGGCGCAAGCACCGGCATCGTCGCTTCACGGACCACGAAAGCATTGCGCTCGATCAGCGAGGCGTAGCTGATCACCGCCACGAGCGTGCCGATCGATGCGGTAGCGGTCGTCTTCAAGATCGCACCGGTCGAAGCTGCAGCCATACCCGCCAGCCTACTGCCAGTGGTCGTACGACACAGCGCGTGGCGCCACCCGCGGCGGCCCGAATTATCACGGCGGTGGAGGCGGCGGCGGCGGTGGAGGCGGAGGTAGGGGTGCTCCCGGGGGCGGAGGTGGGGGTCCTCCGGGGGGCGGAGGTGGTGGCGGCGGAACGAGTACCGGCACCGTAATCGGCGGTAAGCCAGGTATCTGGATGACCGTCTGGCCCACTGGTGGCGGAATGCCGGGTGGTGGCGGGGGCCCACCGGGCCGTGGCGGTGGCGGTGCAGGCGGGATGCCGTTGGAGACTCGGATCGTGATGATGGACCCGGGCACCGTCTGGCCGCTCGGAGACGTCCCGACGACCGCGCCAGCCGGAGAATTGCTGTTCACCGGTGTGGCTTGATCGGCGACTTGGAAGCCGGCGGAGCGCAGTCGCTGCCGGGCGGCGGCCTGCTTCATTCCGGAGACGGTGGGCACCCGCGAACCGGGGGCGCCGTCGACATAGCGCCGATCAGTCGGTGGCAGCGTGACCTCGCCGAAGTCGGTGGCGATCGGCAGCATCGCCGTGAACCACGTCCGAGCGGGTTCATTGCCGCCGAACAGATTTCCATTGCCGCACTGGCGCAGCGGGAACGAGCACAGCTCGCTGGGGTCCGGGGAGTCGTCGTACACATAGCTGGCCGCTGCAAGCTGATTGGTGAACCCAAGGAAGGCCGATGATCTGTTGGCTTCGGTAGTACCCGTCTTGCCTGACATCGGCAGACTCCAGCCGGCTGAACCCGCGGCACCGGCCGCGGTGCCCGAGCCCCTGTCGTCTCTGCTCATCGCGTTGGCCAGGGTGTTGGCAAGACCTGCCGGGACCGCTTGCTCGCAGGTTTCGGTGGTCACCGACACCTCCTCGCCATGGCGATCGAGGACCTTTTTGATGGGGTTGGGCGGGCACCACATGCCACCGGAGGCCAGCGTCGCTGCGACATTGGACAGCTCCAGCGCGTTCACCTCGATCGGTCCCAGCGTGAACGAACCCAGGTTCTGCCGTTTGACGAAATCAGCAAGACTTTCGTTGCTCTCAGGGTCGTAGTCGCGCGCGGTCCCGGGCAGCGCGTAGGACCGCAGCCCCAACTTCACCGCCATATCTACTGTGCGCTGCACCCCAACCTGGGCGATCAGCTTGGCGAATGCGGTGTTCGGTGAGGTCGCCAGAGCGTCGGTGACACTCATCGACCCTCGGTATTTGCCGGCGTTTCGGACACACCAGGTCATAGGTGGGCAACCCCGTGCTCCGCCGCTGCCCAGGCCCTTGGCCTGGAATCGGGCGGGTGCCTCCAGTTGGGCATCGATCCCCATGCCCATATCAAGGGCGGCCGCGGTGGTGAAAATCTTGAACACCGATCCCGCGCCATTGCCGGCCAGTGCGAACGGCTGAGGCTGCATCGTCTCCCCGGCATCGAGGTTCAGACCGTAGGTGCGGTTGCTGGCCATCGCCAGCACGGGGTGGGATTCCTTGCCCGGGCGGATCACGCTCATGACGCTGGCGACCCCGTCAAGATCTGGGCTGGCGAAGTCGGTAATGGCCGACTTGACCGCGGCCTGCACTTCGGGGTCCAGAGTGGTCTTGATCAGGTAGCCGCCTCTGGCGACCTGATCTTTGCTGATGCCCGCGCGGGCGAGGTAATCGAGAGCGTAATCGCAGAAGAAGGCTCGATCGCCAGCCGCGATGCAACCGCGCGGTAGCTCGTTGGGCTGCGGCAACACGCCCAGCGGCTGCTGCTTGGCTTCGCGCAGCTCAGCGGCGTACTCGGGCAGATTCTCGATCATGGTGTCCAGAACCACGTTCCGGCGCTCGAGCGCTCCGTCGGGGTTGGTGTATGGATTCAAGGTGCTCGTCGATTGCACCATGCCGGCTAGGAGCGCGGACTGCGCCCAATTCAACTCCGCGGCGCTGATGCCGAAATAGGTCTGCGCGGCGTCCCGGACCCCGAACGCCCCGTTGCCGAACGACACCAGGTTGAGGTAGCGCGTCAGAATCTCCGGCTTGGTGAACGTTTTGTCCAGCGTCAACGCCATCCGGATCTCGCGCAGCTTGCGAGCCGGGGTGGTCTCGACTGCCGCCCGCTTCTCGGCGTCGGTCTGAGCGATCACTAACAGCTGGTAGTTCTTGACGTACTGCTGTTCGAGTGTCGAACCGCCGCGCGTGTCGAGATTGCCCGATAGATATCCCGAAAGTCCTGTGAGGGTTCCCTGCCAGTCCACACCGTTGTGATCGGCAAACCTCTTGTCTTCGATCGAGACGATCGCCAGTTTCATCGTGTTGGCGATCTGATCGCTGCGGGCCTCGAAGCGGCGTTGGGCGTACAGCCAGGCGATGACGTTCCCCTTGGCGTCGACCATCGTCGACACCTGGGGCACCTCACCCTCGACGAGCTGGGTCGAGCCATTGGCAACGACGTCGGAGGCGCGGTTGGACATCAAGCCGAAGCCGCCGACGACCGGAAACATGAGTGCAGCGGCCAGCACACTGGCCAGCAGGCAGCACCAGGCGAGCTTGATGATCGTGACCGCCACCGGCGGTTGTGTCGGGGGGTCCTCCGGCATGCGTACAGACTAGCGACGACTCGGCCCCGGACTCCACGGAGCAGCCCAGATCAACTCTGGGCAACCTTGTCAAACGCCGGTATCCGGCACCGTAGCGGCCGGACGGCACGGGCGTCCCAAAAAAATGGTCACAAACGTATTGCGTCGAACACCCCTGACCACCTAAGTTAGGCAGGAAGTGCGATGTAGGTCACACCAGGCCATCGTGTTGTGGCCTAGATCGCACTAAGCGATTGACGTCGGAGTATAAATTTCGTCTGCGTTGTCGGGGCGCGGCCAGAACGAAAGGCATCGCAAGTGTCAGGTATCAAGCCCGCCGCTCCCAACACCAAGGTGGATCCGACCACCCACTCCATTGTGCAGGGTGCGGAGGCTGAAGCCCGTCTTGCGTGGGTTGCACATGCCCGGTGTCGCCAGGCTGACCCGGACGAACTGTTTGTTCGCGGCGCTGCGCAGCGCAAAGCAGCGGTGATCTGCCGGCACTGTCCTGTGACCGCCGAGTGTGGTGCGGACGCACTGGACAATCGGGTGGAGTTTGGTGTGTGGGGAGGCATGACCGAACGTCAGCGCCGCGCCTTGCTGAAGCAACACCCCGAAGTGGTGTCCTGGGCGGCATTCTTTGCTGCTCAGCGCAAGCATCGCAGCGCCGGCTAATTCGACTTCCTGCCGGGCCCGTGATGGTTCGTCAGGCAGCGCTCGTCAGGCCGTGCTCGTCTGGTTGGGCGCCTCACCGGTGATCTGATCGGCGATCGCCTGCAGCGCCTCTAGATCCGATACGTCAAATGGCAGCGACAGCACCCCCACGATCGCCACGGTTGGGTTGGCGCCGGTGAATCGCGACAAGAGCCGTACTTCTCGCTTGGCCGTCGACGCACGGTCAGCGTGTATCCGCAGTGCAGCCCCCGCCAACGCCCCGGGGTCTGTCTTCTCCAACTCCGCCGCTGCCTCGGCCGCCTTGTCGGCTCTGAGCGTGCACAGCATGGGGTGGGTTCGGTTCAAGATCAAACCGGCCAGCGGCATGTGTTCGGTGGATAGTCGGTCGACGAAGAAGGACGCCTCACGCAACGCGTCAGGTTCGGCGGCAGACACCACGACGAACTGAGTGCCCCGGCGTTTGAGTAGCTCGTAGGTACGGTCGGCCTTCTCTCTGAATCCCCCAAACGTGGCATCCAGAGATTGGACGAAGGCAGACGCGTCGGACAACATCTGCGATCCGAGGATCGTTGACATGGCCTTCATTGCCAGGCCGACGGCACCGGTCAACAGGCGGCCGACGCCACGTCCGGGGGCCAGCAGCATGCGCCACAGTCTGCTGTCCATGAAACTGCCCAGCCGCTTCGGCGCGTCGAGGAAGTCCAGCGCGTTGCGTGACGGCGGGGTGTCCACCACGACCAGGTCCCATTTGTCTTCTGCCAGGAGCTGCCCCAGCTTCTCCATAGCCATGTACTCCTGTGTACCGGCAAGCGACGTAGCCACCGTCTGATAGAACTGGTTGTCCAAAATGGCGTCCGCGGTACCGTCCCCCGAGTACTGAACCACCATCTCGTCGAAGGTGCGCCGCATGTCAAGCATCATCGCGTGGAGTTCGCCGCTCACCTCTGGCGCCAGCGGAACCCGCTGAGGGTTGTTGCCCAGGTCCTGGATTCCCAGCGCCTGGGCGAGACGTTTAGCCGGGTCGATGGTGAGCACGACGACGGTGCGGCCGTACTCCGCCGCGCGTAGTGCCATCGCCGCGGCGGTCGTGGTCTTGCCGACGCCGCCCGCACCGCAGCAGACGATCACTCGGTTCGACCGGTCGCGCAGGATCGAGGCCATGTCCAGGGCCGGAGGGGTGGTGCTCATTGGTTTCCTCCGCTCACCGGACGCCCTGTTGGGCGAGTGCTTGGGCCAGTTCGTACAAGCTTCCCAGATCGACCCCATCACTCAGCGCGGGTAGTTCGAGGCGGGCGACGTCGATTTCGACGAGCTGTTCGGCGCTTTCGGTCCGCGCCGCGATGCGCGTCGCGTGCTGGATGGTCTCGGTGAGCAGGCCGGCGAAATCCCCCTCGGCCAGCGCGATGCCTGCGCTCGCCAAACCGGCTTGCACAGCCTCGGCGTCAAGGCTGCCTGCTGTCGCCTTCGCCTGGTCGCCGGGTTCCAGATAGGCTGGGATGTTCCGGTTGACGATCACGCTGCCGATCGGCAGCTCAAGCTGCCGAAGCTCGTTGATCGCCTCGATCGTCTCTTGGATCGGCAGCGCTTCCAGCAGCGTGACCAGATGGATCGCCGTCAGGTCGGAGTGCAGAAGCCTGACCACTCCCTCGGCCTGAGAATGCACAGGTCCGCCCCGTGCGAGGTCGGAGACCGCCTTGGTGACGTCGAGGAAGCGGGCGATGCG
>DAOUYK010000280.1 GCA_030666145.1 Mycolicibacterium sp.
GCCGTCATAGTTGACAATCACCTCCACGTCTTTCGCTGACCCGTGCTGCGGCTTCACCGTCGCCATCCCCGTGTAAGTGTTCTTCCCAGTCTCAACGAGTGTGATGTGCTGAATGGTCAGGTCGTACTTCCCCCACGTCTCGTCGGCACGGAGGTTGCGCTGCATCAAAGACTGCACATCATCGGCGAGCCCGCTGATGTCCGGCTCGTTGAGTTCGTTCCACAGCGCGGCGCCTGGCACGATCACGGCGACGGCTGCGACCGCGCCGATTGCAACGGCAAGCGCCTGACGCCACACCGCGCCCCAACCCGATGGTGGCTTGTGCGCTTCTTCCATGGGGCTGATGGTAGGCCGATGCGACGACGGCGGTCGTGGAATCAGGCATCGCGCTCCAGTCCGCAAAAAGTCCGCAAGAGCGCCGCAACTCCTCCAACCCCGCCAACGCTATGTGGCGAAATAGTCGCAGCTCAAGGCATGTTCTCTAATCTCACCGTGCCTCTCCAACCCTCAGGGAAGCATTGGGGAGCCATGTGGGGTTCGGCTGCCCGCGCCGATTACGTCGGCCCGCTGGGACTGTTGGCGAGTACCCCGGTTCGACTCAAGCCGGTGCGTTGACTTCCAACGTCCTGGCGGGTCGACCGCGAACGTGCCCTGTGTGTTGCAACCCGCTCTGGATCTGACTACTAGGAATGCACGTTCGCGGTCGGACTATGCCCGCGGGTGGGCCTGGTCGTGCACAGCGTGCAGCCGCGCCACCGTGACATGGGTATACAGCTGAGTGGTCGCCAAGCTCGAATGGCCGAGCAGCTCCTGGACCACCCGCAGGTCGGCCCCACCTTCGAGCAGGTGGGTGGCGGCACTGTGACGCAGGCCGTGCGGTCCGATGTCGGGCGCCCCATTGACCGCGGCCATCGTCTGGTGCACGACGGTGCGCGCCTGTCGCGGATCCAGTCGCCGGCCGCGGACGCCAAGCAGCAGGGCGGCGCCCGACTCGGCGGTGGCCAGCAGGGGCCGCCCGTCCGACATCCACACCGCCAGCGCGGTGCAGGCAGGCTCTCCGTACGGGACGGTGCGCTCCTTGTTGCCCTTTCCCAGCACGCGCAACAGGCGGCGGGCAGTATCGATGTCGTCGACGTCCAGGCCACACAACTCGCTCACCCGAATGCCGGTGGCGTAGAGCATCTCGACAATCAAACGATCTCGCAGGGCGAGCGGATCGCCTTGCTGGGTACCGGATAGCGCCGCATCCATGGCGTCGATCGCTTGGTCTTGGCGCAGAACCGCCGGAAGGGTGCGGCGCGCTTTGGGCACTTGCAGCCGGGTCGCCGGGTCTTCGGTCATCAGACCGCGCCGCAGGGCCCACGCGGTGAACGTCTTGACGGCAGAGGTGCGGCGGGCCAGCGTTGTACGCGCGGCTCCGACCGAGGCCTGCGCGGCCAGCCAGGAGCGCAGCACCGGCAGAGTCAAGCTGCCCAACCCCGAATCGGGGTGACGGTGGGCGAGGAACTCAAACAGCGACCGTAGGTCACCGAGGTAGGCGCGCCTGGTGTGCTCCGAACGGCCACGCTGCAGCGCGAGGTACTCGTCGAACTCTTCGAGAATGCGCTCCACTGCTCCACCGTGGCAGACGGCGCCGGTGCGGTTCAGCCGACGCGCCGAAGCGTGTCCGGCGTCAGATCCCCCAACGTCCGGTAACCGTCAACCGCCATGATGAGGTCTGTTTCGGCCAGTAGCGACCGCAATACGTGGACGATGCCGTCCTGACCGCCGATGGCCAGCCCGTAGGCGTATGGCCTACCAATGCCGACCGCGGTGGCTCCCAAGGCCACCGCCTTGATGATGTCCGCACCGCTTCGGATGCCGGAATCAAACAACACGGGCATACCCTCGGCGGCCTCGACCACACCGGGCAGACAGTCGATCGCGGGTAGCCCACCGTTGGCCTGCCGTCCGCCATGGGTAGAGCAGTAGATGCCGTCGACGCCACCGTCACGTGCACGTCGAACGTCGTCGGGATGGCAGATTCCTTTGAGTACCAACGGAAGATCGGTCAACGACCGCAGCCATGGCAGGTCATCCCAGGACAATGGATTCCCGAACAGCTGCACCCACTGCAGGACGGCTGCCTGCTTGTTCTGCTCCGGGGGTTCAGCCAGCAGGGCGCGAAAGACCGGGTCGCTGGTGTAGTTGGCCAAACAGTGCCCGCGCAATTGTGGAAAGTTCGACGCAGCCAGGTCCCGCGGGCGCCAGCCAGGGATCCAAGTGTCCAGGGTGACGATGATCGCCTTGTATCCGGCGGCCTCGGCACGGCTGACCAGGCTGGCGGCCAAGTCGCGATCAGTCGGGGTGTAGAGCTGGAAAAATCCTGGGGTGTCACCGAATTCGGCAGCAACATCCTCAAGCGGGTCTTGGGTGAGCGTGGATACTGTCATCGGCACCCCGGTGCGGGCGGCCGCGCGGGCAGTCAACAGGTCGCCATGACCGTCCTGGTCACAGATACCGATGACGCCTACCGGCGCCAGGAAGAGCGGCGACGGTAGCGTCATGCCGAACAGGTCGACGGTCAGGTCGCGTTCGCTGGTGCCGACCAGCATCCGCGGCATGAGTCCCCAGGCGTCGAAGGCCGTCCGGTTGACCCGCTGGGTGTTCTCGTCACCCGCACCGCCGGCGACATACGACCAAATCGAGGGCGACATGGCGGCTTCGGCTTTCGCCTCCCAGCCGGCGTAATCCATCGGGAGGGAAGGGAGCACGCCCGACAGGCCCTGCAGGTAGATCTCGAGCTGGTAGTTGGCGAAGGTCATGGCCTAAGACTGCCACTGGCCCCGCTGCGAGCACAGCTATTTCGCCTCGGCGGCGGCTAACTCGCGCTTCCACTGCCGGAAGGTCTCCTCGGTGCGGCCTCGGCGCCAGTATCCGGAGATCGATCCGGCCCATTTTGCGTCGACACCGCGCTCCTGACGGATGTAGGGCCGCAGATTGTGCATGACGGCCTGGGCCTCACCGTGGATGAATACCTGGACCTGCCCCGGCAACCAGGCCGCCTCCTTGACTGCCGCGATCAGCGGAGCGTGATCGCCGGCGCGGTCACCTCCGATCAGGTCTGCGCGACCGCCACGATGGATCCACGCGACCCTGACTCCGGCCGGCGCCGACAGCTCGATCTCGTCCTCGGGTCCTCCAACCTCGACAAAAGCCGCGCCGATCGCATTGTCGGGCAGGGCTTCCAACGCGGCACTGATCGCGGGAAGCGCCGCCTCGTCACCTGCCAGCAGATGCCAATCGGCTGCGGGATCCGGCGAGTAGGCGCCGCTGGGGCCCATCACGAAGATTCGTTTCCCTGGAGTGGCGGAGGCAGCCCAGGGGCCGGCGACGCCGTGGTTGCCGTGCACGACGAAGTCGATCGTGATCTCGCGCCGCTGGGCGTCAGCATGGCGCACGGTGTAGGTGCGCACGGTGTGGTCCAGCGCCTGGAAACTGTCCAGTGTCAGCGGTTGTTCGAGGGTGCCGACATCCACTGCGTCATCGACGAATACCAGCTTCACATACGCGTCGGTGCACTCGATGGGCCTGAACGTGTCGAAACCCGTTCCATTTCCCGAGCCGCCAAGCACGACCCGAATGAGGTGCCTCGTCAGCTGCTCAGCCCGCACCACCTCGAACGTGTGTATCGGACGTCCCGCCACGTGAACCATCCCTTACTGCTCGGTTGTCCTCGACGACTATACGAGCAGCCTCGACCACTGTGCGGTCCTAGCGTTTCGCCAGCTTCCAACAGCCCTGCAGCTGAGTCACCAGTCCCCGCACATCGAGCATGGTCAACGGGCCGAGCACGTCGGTCACCGGCAGCCCGGACACCACCGCGATCTCCTCCAGGGTGCGTGTCCCACGTCCCGGCAGTGCTTCGTATACGGCGAGCTCGACGTCGGTGAGCTCGTCGAGCTCTGAGACCGG
>DAOUYK010000292.1 GCA_030666145.1 Mycolicibacterium sp.
AAGGCCGGGACCAACCCAAGCAGCTACCTCACGTACAAGTACGTGGACGCCTCGAGCGGCACCGTGTCCCTCCCGCTCGCCGGCGACGCTCCGGGCGCCGATGTGGTGCGCGCCTACGCCGACAGCGGGTACGTCGCGGCCAACGAGATCGGCGAACCGTACACGCCGGGCGCGCTGACGAATATGTGGCACCGGCTGACGAAGACCGCCGGGGTGCGTCCGATCAGGTTGCACGACGCCAGACACACCGCCGGGACGGCGATGCATCTGCGGGGTGTGCCGCTGGCGGTGATCGCGGCCTGGCTCGGCCACGCCGACGCCTCGGTGACGGCGCGGATCTACGCGCACTCGCAGGCCGACGAGCTGAAGGCTGCCGGGCAGACCCTCGGCGCGGTGGTGACATCGTCGTGACACCGAGGCAAGTTCCGGTCGAGTTGTGACATCGTCGTGACACTGAGGGCCTGCGGCGGCTTCTGAGCGAACGCCCCAACTCGCTAAGCAGCAAGTCAGAGCCTTAAATCTAAGTGCGCCCGAAGAGATTCGAACTCCCAACCTTCTGATCCGTAGTCAGATGCTCTATCCGTTGAGCTACGGGCGCATGCACGTATTCAGTTGTATACCTCGGCGAAGCCGACTGGTATCCCCGCGGAGGCGAGAGGATTTGAACCTCCGGTCCCCTTTAAGAGGGACAACTCATTAGCAGTGAGTCCCATTCGGCCGCTCTGGCACGCCTCCCGACGTTTACCGCCGATGGATGAGAGTACACAGCGGCCACCTCGGGAGGCAAAGCAGAACCGACTGGGCAATAAACTGATCTGGTGCCCGCCCGTCTGCGCCCCGAACTCGCCGATCTACCCACCTACGCCCCGGGGAAGACGGTGCCCGGCGCGATCAAGATCGCAAGCAACGAGACGGTACACGGGCCGCTGGCCAGCGTCCGCGCCGCGATCGAGAAGGTAACCGACAGAATCAACCGCTATCCCGACAACGGTTATCTGGAGCTCAAGGAACGACTGGCCAAGCACGTCAATTTTGCACCGGAGCACATATCGGTGGGGTGCGGCTCGGTCAGCCTGTGCCAGCAGTTGATTCAGATCACCTCGACCGTGGGCGACGAAGTGCTTTTCGGCTGGCGCAGCTTCGAAATCTACCCGCTGCAGGTCCGCACTGCCGGCGCCACGCCGGTGCAGGTGCCGCTGAGCGAACACACCTTTGACCTGGAGGCGATGCTTGCCGCGACCACCGAGCGCACCCGGTTGATCTTCGTGTGTAACCCGAACAACCCCACCAGCACAGCGGTCGACCCCGAAGCGCTGCTCCGGTTCATCGAGGCGGTCCCGTCACACATTCTGGTGGCGATCGACGAGGCCTACATCGAGTACATCCGCGACGGCCTGGTGCCCAACAGCTTCGGTCTGGTGCGAGCGCACAGCAACGTCGTTGTGCTGCGAACATTCTCGAAGGCTTACGGGCTGGCCGGTCTGCGCATCGGGTACGCCGTCGGCCATCCCGACATCATCGCCGCGCTGTCCAAGGTCTACGTTCCATTCACCGCGACGAGCATCTCCCAGGCCGCAGCAATCGCCTGTCTAGACGCCGCTGAGGAGCTGTTGGCCCGTACCAATGCCGTCGTCGTGGAACGCACCAGGGTTACAACGGCCTTACGGGCCGCGGGATATGACGTGCCGCCTTCGCAGGCCAACTTCGTCTGGCTGCCGATGCCCGGCCATGCCCAGCGCTTCGCCGCGGACGCCGCCAACGACCGCGTCATCGTGCGCCCCTACGGCGAGGACGGAGTTAGAGTCACCGTGGCCGCTCCTAACGAGAGTGACGCCTTTCTCAAATTTGCTAAACGCTGGATAGGACACCGATGAGATCAGCATCCGACACGCGCGCCACGTTCACCGAACTCAAGGAACGCATCGGCCAGATCGCCGATACAGAACTTGATGCGTTCTGGGAGACGCTGGCCCCCGCAGACCTCGACTTCATGATCGGGGAATGGAAGGGCGGGGAGTTCGACACCGGACACAAAGCCAACGGCTTCATGAAACGGCTGAACTGGTTCGGCAAGACCTTTCACTCCGCCACCGACGCCAAGCCGCTGGTGTGCATCGACGCCGACGGCAACAAGTTCTCAAACACCGAGGCGATGAACGGCGAAGCCAGCCTGTGGATGGAGCAGTTCCGCGGCGAGGTGGTCGCCTCGATGGTCTACGACGGCAAGCCGGTGCACGACCATTTCAAGGTCGTCGAAGACAACGCGGTGGTCGGCATCATGAACGGCAAGGGTGCACTGGACACCAACTCGGGCACGCCTCGCCACCTCTATTTCTATCTCGAACGGGTTTAGCGGCATATCGTTGCCAGGATGAAGACGCATGTACGGGTCACCGCCGCGACCGTCGCCGCCCTCGGGTTGGCTGTCGGCCTGGCCACGGCATGCCAGCGCACCACGGAGGGCTCCGTGGCGCAGACCACCCAGCCGGGCCCACCGCTGACCTCCTTGCCGACGCCCGGAAGCCGCACCCCGACCATCCCCGGGCTGCCCGACATCACCCTCCCGAACATTCCGCTACCCACCCGCAACACCAGCATCCCTGAGGTTCCCGCCCCCGCGAATTCGCTGACCATGCGGTGCACGGAGTTCAGCGACCTCGACGAGGCCACCCGGTTGGCAGTGGTGCGCGAGATCCTCGCCCAGGAGAGCAACCCGCTGGGCCCCGATGGCGAATTCGTCGGGCAGATCCTGGCAGAGGCGGCCTGCCAGTTCCTGCCTAGCGCCAGGGTCAGCGATGTCCTGATGGGCGGCTAGCTCGACTGCCCTGGCTGGCGGCCCGCTGCCGCCAATGGCTAGCCTCTTGCTCCATGGGCAACGCATACGAGTCCGTCTCCGTCGACATCGCCGACCGCATCGCCGAGGTGACGCTCATCGGCCCGGATAAGGGCAACGCGATGGGCCCGGCGTTCTGGGCCGAGCTGCACGTGCTGTTTGCCGAGCTTGAGGCCGACCCCGAGGTGCGCGCGATTGTCCTGGCCGGGTCTGGGCGCAATTTCAGCTACGGGCTTGATCTGCCGGCGATGGGTGGCATGTTGTCGCCGATGCTGGAAGACGGGGCGCTGGCGAAACCACGTGCGGAGTTCCACGCTCAGCTCACGGCGATGCAGCAGGCCATTTCCGCGGTCGCGGACTGCCGCACGCCGACGATCGCTTCGGTCCATGGATGGTGCATTGGCGGCGGCGTCGACCTGATTTCGGCAGTCGACATTCGCTACGCGAGCGCCGACGCGAAGTTCTCGGTACGAGAGGTCAAGCTGGCGATCGTGGCCGACGTCGGCTCGCTGGCCCGGCTGCCAAAAATCCTGTCCGACGGGCATCTGCGTGAACTGGCGTTGACGGGCAGGGACATAGATTCAGCACGGGCTGAGCGGATCGGCCTTGTCAACGACGTCTACACAGACGCCGAGGCCTCTTTGACCGCCGCGCGCGCGACCGCCGTCGAGATCGCCGCCAACCCACCGCTGGTGGTCAACGGCATCAAGAACGTACTCAATGAGCAGCGCATCGCTGACGTGTCGGCGAGCCTGCGTTACGTCGCAGCGTGGAACTCGGCGTTCCTGGCGTCCAAAGACCTGAGCGAGGGCATCACCGCCCTGTTCGAGAAGCGGGCCCCGGACTTCAAGGGGGAGTAGCTTCGCCGCTCAGTGTCCGTCCAGTGGTCTCAGGCAGTGCGGCCACGCAAACGAGGCTGACGATCGCCAGGCCGCCCATC
>DAOUYK010000111.1 GCA_030666145.1 Mycolicibacterium sp.
AGGCTGGGCCTGGCCAACTCATCAGTTTCAAAGGAGAGCAGTGAAGTCAGTGGGAAAGTCAGTAGCGGTCGCGGCGTTGGCAACCGCTATGAGCCTCATCTCAGCCCAGGGATGCTCATCCCCGTCGGAGCACTCATACAGCAGCGCCGATCCCGTCGCCGATGACCGTCCGGTGATCGTCACGAGCTTCTATCCCATCCAGTGGCTGGCATCCGAACTCGTCGCAGACGAGGCAGAGGTAATCTCTCTGACCCCGGCGGGAACCGAACCGCACGACCTTGCGCTAGATGCAGGCGCGCAGAAGGATTTAGCCCGCGCCGACCTCGTGCTCTACATAGGCGCTGACTTCCAACCTGACGTGCAGCGGGCAATCGGCGAGCTCGGCCCCGCGGTCACCACTACAGACCTGCTCGCCGCACCAGGGGTGCAATTGCTGGACGCGGGCTATGCCGGCGAAGAGGCTCACAGCGCGGGCACGGATCCCCACGTCTGGCTCTCTCCGGTGGAGATGATCGCGATGACCAACGCTGCTGCCGCCGCAATCACCAGGGGCGCGCCTGAACTCGCCAGCCAGGTGGCCACGAGACTGCCCCAGGTTCGAACGCAGCTGCAGGCGCTTGACGCCGACTACCGCAGTGGCCTTACCAACTGCGCATCCCGGGTGCTGGTCACCAGCCATGCCGCTTTCGGCTACCTGGCCGATGAGTACGAGTTGCGGCAGATACCAATCTCAGGTCTAGATCCCGAGCACGAGCCAGACCCCAAGACGCTACAGTCCATCGCGAAAGTCGCCAACGCAGAGAACGTTCAGACGGTGTTCTTCGAGGAGGCTCTACCGGCTGACTTATCGACGACCGTCGCTGACGAGATCGGTGCTCGGACAAGCCTACTAGCCACCCTCGAGTTCGACCCTCGCGATTCACTGGGTCCCAACGAGGACTATGTCTCGGTGATGTCGGGCAATCTTGACCGCATTGAGGAGGGGCTTCGATGCGTGCGCTCGTAAATCCGGGAGGACGCATCAAGCTCCGCGCTACCGGAAGTGCCGAGGCAGCAGGTGAGCGACCTCGAGGGCGCCCCAGGGCTGGCCAGAGCGCCCCATCGCCACTCGCCGAGTAGATCGCGACAAACGTGGCGACACCGATGATAGAAACGCGGGGCCTTGCCGTCACCTATGGCGGCCGGTGCGCGCTGCAGCCGCTGGATCTCAGAATCCCCGCCGGAGAGTCCGTTGCAGTCGTCGGGCGCAACGGTAGCGGGAAGTCGTCGTTGCTGAGGGCACTCAGCGGACTGGAACGAGCCGCGCGCGGTGAGGTGATCCTCCATGCGCGGAGCTGCGAGCATCATCGGAACAGCATCGAAATCGCCTACGTACCGCAACGTTCAGCAGCCAGGTGGGAGCTGCCCTTCGCCGTCGCCGACGTTGTCGCAGCCGGAGTGCGCCGCGCCTGGTGGCGTCGCCGAGGCCCCAGCGATCGCGCCGCCGTCGCCGCCGCGCTCAGCGCAGTGGGCCTCGACGGCATGGATACACGGCCGGTCACTGAGCTGTCGGGCGGTCAGGCACAGCGTGTGCTGATCGCGCGGGCGCTTGTGCAACAGCCGAATCTGGTCATCATGGACGAACCATTCGCCGGGCTGGACACGGCAACGGTCCAGGCCGTTACAGAATTGTTGGAATCATTTGTTGCCGATGGTAATTCGGTGTGCTGCGCCCTTCACGAGCTCGACATTGCACGATCGACCTTCAGCCGCGCCGTTGCGCTGATCGACGGGTTGATTGTCGATGACGGACCGTCCAGCAAGGTTCTCGACGTCGCCGGCGTCGAACGCATCTTCACAACAAAGGCTTTGGCGTGAATTGGTGGGCCTGGGTGGTCGAACCCTTGCAGTACGACTTCATGAAACGGGCCGCGATCGCGACCGTCGCCGTATGCGTCGCCTCCCCGATGTGCGGCGTCTGGGCATTGTCGCGTCGGCTGGTCTACTTCACCGATGCCATGAGCCACGGCATCCTGGCGGGGATTGCCGGCGCGGCAATCGTCGGCGGCAGCCTGCTGTTGGGCGGCCTACTCGCCGCGGTGACCATGGCGCTGTTCGTGTCGTTTCTCATAGTCCGGGCTCGCGCGCCCGAGGATGGCGCGATCGGCGTAGTGGGACAGGGGCTTTTCGCCCTCGGGGTGATGGGGATATCGCTACAGCGCGAGCCACGTGCGCTGACCCATATTCTCTTCGGCAATCCGCTCACGGTCAGCGCCACCGATGTTGTGGTAAACACCACCTTGTCGGCGGTGGTCGTCGTGTCGATCCTCACGATGCAGCCTGTCCTGCTGGCAACGACCTTCGATCCTGCGCACGCCCGCACAGTAGGAATACGGGTCGGGCTGGTCGACGCAACACTGATGGTGACGCTGTCACTGACGGTGGTCGCCGCGCTGGCTACAGTGGGTGCCTTGATGGCGATCACACTCATCATCGCCCCGGCGGTCACTGCGCGCATGCTCGGCCGTTCTCTACATCACATGATAGCGATCTCCGTCGGCTGCGGGTTAGTCTCCGGAATCGCCGGTCTGCTCATCAGCTACCACGCCGGGCTACCCACCGGCCCGACTGTGGCCCTGGTAGCCGTGGCACAGGTTGGCCTGGCAGCGGCCTGGGTGCGCCCGGCGGGCGCCATGCGCCGGACGCTGGTGCACGACCGGAATGAACAGGCCCGGCTGTAGCCGATCCACGAATGTTAATTGGGCGCTGCGTTTTTCGAGGAACTGGCCCACGTGCATCGCGCGCGCAGCCGGTGCGCCGCCCCCTGTTTCGCCACTTTGCATACTTCGCCACTTCAGCAGCCGGGCCGCATTCCTGCTACGCCAACGGCGACCAAACCGGATCAGCCCTCGCAGCTGAACACGGATGGTTGACATGCGTCATTACGCATGATTTAGTCGAACTAACCGAGAATGATTGCCACCTATACCCACTGTCCGCATCGGCATACGGAGGATCGAATGTCCGTCGTTTCCCGAACGATAGATCCGCCAGTCGCCGATCCAGCCCATGCCGGATGTACGACCCCGCCGGCTCAGCTTCCTACCGAACACGTTCTGCAGACCGCCGGCGAACTGATGCGGGCCCTCGCGGCGCCGGTGCGCATCTCCTTGGTGTTGCAGCTCTGCAAGTCCCCGCGCTGCGTGCACGAGCTCGTCGATGCGTTGGGCCTGGCTCAACCGTTGATCAGCCAGCACCTCCGGATACTGAAATCCGCCGGC
The DNA here is from genome assembly GCA_030666145.1 of Mycolicibacterium sp. GTDB lineage: Bacteria > Actinomycetota > Actinomycetes > Mycobacteriales > Mycobacteriaceae > Mycobacterium. The sequence goes on from DAOUYK010000111.1 coordinate 3,261, forward strand.
GTGGTGGCCGGCGACCGGGCGGGCCGCGAAGTACGCTACCGCCTCGTCGACCAGCACCTGGCAGAGATCGTCGTGGCAGCCGTGTCCCACTCAGCGGAGCAACGGTGAGCAAGGTCGGAGAGGATGCCTTGGCTTCTGGCGACTCCGGGGTGCGAGCGACGCGGCAACGCGCGGCAGTGTGGTCACTGCTGGAGAACTTGAGTGAATTCCGCTCTGCGCAGGAATTACACGACGAACTACGACGCAGAGGCGAAGGGATTGGGCTCACAACAGTGTATCGAAGGCTGCAATCCATGGCGGCCTCTGGATTAGTCGACACGTTGCGGACCGAGACCGGCGAGGCCCTCTACCGCCGCTGCTCAGCCCACCATCATCACCACCTAGTGTGTCGACGCTGCGGTGCGACCGTCGAGGTGCAGGGTAAGCAGGTCGAAAGCTGGGCGGCCAAGGTAGCTAACGAGCACAAGTTCTCCGAAATCAGCCACACCATCGAGATCTTTGGCATCTGCCCGCAGTGTTCAGATCACCCAGGCGCATAGCTTATTTAGCACGTGTAGTCCTGGATATCAGCGACCGCCGCCCACGTCAGCAAACCCCCGGCGCCGTCGCCGTGGACAAGCGCTAGCGTGCCCCGTAGCGGCGGCGGAATTTTTCGACCTGCCCGGCCGAATCCAGTACACGTTGCTTTCCGGTCCAGAAAGGGTGCGAGCCTGAGGACACCTCCACCAGAATCAGCGGATACGTCCTTTTCCCACCAGGTGTCTCCCACTCGATGGTGCGGGAGCTGGTAAGCGTCGACCGAGTCAGGAATGCCTGCCCGGTGTTGGTGTCCTGAAAAACTACTGGGTGGTAGTCGGGATGAATGCCTGGTTTCATCCTTCGTCTCCTTTGTTGGTTGTTGGTGCGGCAATCTCGGTCGCGACACCGGGACTGTCTCCGCATGGATCGTTGTGCCAATCGCCGAAAGGGTCTACGTAGCTGGACCATTCGCCGGGGCGAGACATCTCTTCATCGGTCAGTAGTGCGCCCTGCAACGCCCCGGACACCTCAGCCGGGCGGGCGCCGCAGACCAGGATTGTCAACGACGTGTGCCGATCACCAAGTAGCTCGTCCCATTGGGTTGCAGCCAGCGCACAACGTTGCGGATCGGCGTAGGCAAACTCGCTGGAACTCATTGCAGCCAACCAGGTCCCGGCGTGTTCGACCAGCAGACCACCACCGGCGGATTCGATCCACATGACATCGTCGAGCCGGTTGGCCACGAAGGCGCGCCCCCGAGCACGGACGACGCCCTCTAGCAGATTGTCGATGGCGACGTGCAATCGCTCCGGGTGAAATGGGCGTCGGGCGGCGAACTCCACCAGGGCTGTGGCGCCATCGGAATCCAGCGGCGGCTGACCGGCCAGCAGAGGATCGTGCGGGTCGCGCTCTCTGCCTCGCCGTGCGTTCGGCTCCAGATGCCGCAGCGCCTGCTCGACGCGCTCTACACCGACGGTGATACGTGCCAACGGCGCCAGTCGGCGCAGCACCGCCAACGTCGCGGCCTCGGGCTGGTTCAACACCAGGGCATCGGCGAACTCTGCCTGCCCGACCACGACTTGGGCTACCGTTCGGCCGTCGTCGAGCTCTCCGGATCCGAGCGCCTGAGCCAGCCATTCTTCGCAATCGACAGTGGTTACCACTGCGTCGATGACAACGTCGCGGGCAGCCGGGCCGTCAATGTATCCGGGACCAACATGCACCGAGACCTTGTTGATCGCGTAGCAGATCGGTTCGGGTTCCATCCAGGGAGCGAGGGATACCACGATGCGGTCCACATCATCACGACGGTGCAGGCGACGAAGCAGGATCAAGAGGTCATTGCGCATGGTGCATGCCACGCACCCATTGGACAGCTCCAAAGGCATTTCACTGGTAGAGACATCACCACGCCTTACAACGCTGACCCAGCGCCGTACCACCTGTCCGTCGTACTCATGCCTCACCACCAAGGTGCCTGGGGTCCCCAACAACTCGCCCGCAACGCGGTCGTTGTCTCCCTGCCCGGCGACCAGCACCACCGGAGTCCGCATTTACTCTCCTATCGAGAACAGTTGTCAATAAGTCGAGGCATACGCTACCGTCTCGGGCGAGCATTGTCGAAAACGATTGTCATTAAGCGAAGGAGGCCGCGTGTCGGCACACTGCCAAGTCACGGGACGGTCCCCGGGCTTCGGGAACACGGTGTCACATTCGCACCGACGAAGTCGGCGGCGCTGGAACCCCAACATTCAGCGTAAGACCTACGTGCTGCCATCGGAAGATCGGCGCGTCACGCTGCAGGTCAGCGCTAAGGGAATCAAGGTCATTGACCGCGACGGGATCGAAGCCGTGGTAGCGCGACTGCGCAAGCAGGGGCACAAGATCTGATGGCCAGCACAGAAATTCGACCGATCGTCAAGCTACGCTCCACCGCAGGGACCGGCTACACCTACGTGACTCGCAAGAACCGACGCAACGACCCCGACCGGCTGCTACTCAAGAAATACGACCCCATCGCACGACGCCATGTCGACTTTCGTGAGGAACGCTGAGATGGCCAAGAAATCCAAGATCGTCAAGAACGAGCAGCGCCGCGCCCTGGTGGCGCGCTACGCCGAGCGCCGCGCGGAACTCAAGGAGGTCATTCGGATGCCCTCGAGCAGCCCGCAAGCCAAGGCAGCTGCCCAAAGCGCATTGCAGCGACTTCCGCGCGATTCCAGTCCAGTCAGGTTGCGCAATCGCGACGCCGTCGACGGCCGCCCGCGTGGCCATCTGCGCAAATTCGGCCTCTCCCGGGTCCGAGTCAGAGAGATGGCGCACCGCGGCGAACTACCCGGCGTCTCGAAGTCCAGTTGGTGACCCCGTGAGACGCACGAAACCCCCACCCCGACGGACCGCCGCCGAGCCGCCGCGCAAGAAGCGCAATCCCCTTGACACCCTGGGTATCACCACCGTGGACTATAAGGACACCGCTCTGTTGCGGACATTCATCTCCGAACGAGGGAAGATCCGGTCCCGCCGGGTCAGCGGGTTGACGGTTCAACAACAACGCCAAGTGGCCATCGCGATCAAGAACGCCCGAGAAATGGCGCTGCTACCGTACGCCGGCACCTAGCGCCAATCACCGCGCAGGAAACCTAGGTCCTTCCTGGCGGCTCATCATAGCCGTGATCGCCAACAACTCCCGCCTGATCAGCTAGCCGCTCCGCTGCGGCCCGCCGCGCCGCCACGGTCGCCGGTCGGACCTGCCGACGCAGTACCCACGCAACCAACCATGTCGCACACGCGACGGTGACGACGGCGAAGCTCGGCGGCAGGTTGAATATCGCCGATATGGTCACCCCCGCCCAGACCGACACCACACTTATGGCAGCAGAGATGGCCATCGCCGCAGGCGGCCGCGCAGTGAGCATGATCGCGGTTGCGGCCGGGGTAACGACGAGCGCAAACAACAGCAGCGTGCCAACCGCCTGTACGGCCATGGTGATTGCCAACCCAAGCAACGCCATGAAGATCATGGATAGCAGCCGCACAGGCAGCCCCTTGGCTTCGGCGACCGGGGCATTGACCGAGGAGAACAACAGTGGTCGGTAGAGCACACCGACGCTGACGGCCAACATCAGCAGCAGCACGCTGAATGTCACCAGCTGCGACCGCGAGATCGCCAGCAGGTTTCCGAACAGCACGTTGGTCATGGTGCTCGAACTCTTGGTGGCCAATGAGTTGAAGAACAGTCCAAAGCCGGTCGCCAGCGCCAGGATCGTGCCCGTCGCCACTTCACGATCCGAAGCACGCTTGCCGAGCGCACCGATCACCAGTGCCCCACCGACGCAGAACACTCCGAGACCCAATCCGACGGGCAGACCGACCAGCACCGCACCGGTTGCGCCCGGGAAGCCAATGTGGGCCAACGCGTGCGCGGCAAAGGCCGCATTGCGCACGATGACGAAGTAACCAATCAGCCCGGCAGCGAGCGCGACGATCGTGCCACCGGCTAGCGCATTGGCCATGAAGGACGCATTGAGGATCTGCCACCAATTATCTTGATAGCCAACGGCAAGAACCTGCACAGACATCAGGAACTCCTCATATACAGCTCACCCTGCGGTGTCCGCACGACCTGGATCGGCGTGCCGTAGAGATGGCTCAGCAACGTTTCGTCGACGACATCATCGAGAACGTCAAAATGCGCATGCCCATCGAGCAAATAGATCGCGCTGCTTAGCACGCCAAGTAGCGGATTCAGGTCATGAGCAACCACCAAAACGGTGACCCCCAGCTCGTCGTTGAGAGCCGCCAACAGGTGGACGATCTCACGCTGATTGCGCAGATCCAACGATGCCAGCGGTTCGTCGAGGATCAGCATCTTTGGACGTGCCACCAGGGCCTCGGCAATGGCGATGCGCTGGCGCTGTCCGCCCGACAGTTGTGAGAGGCGCCGACTTGCGAAAGCCCCGGCCCCAACTGCGTCCAGGATTTCGTTGACTCTCCGCCGATCCTGTCGGGTCGGCCTAACAATCCCCCAGCGTGTCCCGTTGAGGCCCAACATGACCGCGTCGCAGGCCCGGATCGCCTCACCGGATGCCGAGGCGTAGTTCTGCGGAACGTAGCCGATACGATCGTTGACCTCGCCGGGAGGCTTGCCCAGCACTCGAACCGAGCCGGAGGCCGGCGGAATCAACCCCAGGACCACATTGAGCAAGCTCGTTTTGCCTGATCCGTTGGCCCCTATGACCGCCACGATGCCGCCAGCAGGAACCTCGAAGGTGCCCTCGGACCAGATGAGCTTGCCGCCTCGCACCACGCTGACATCCTCGAATGCCAGCGCTACCCCTGGCACTTCATGCTCACCCCGCGACACCGAGCGCCTTCGCCAGAGCATTCAGTTGCGCTACCTGCCACTGCTCGAAAGACGTCGCCCACGGCGGCACAGTCTCGGTCGCTTCGACGACCGGCACGCCGGCGGCTTCAGCGGCACTGCGAATCTCCTCGGGTACCGACCCTTGGGTCTGGGTGTTGTAGACCAGGACATCGATCTGGTGCTCAGCCAGGGCACGCTGGAACGCGTCCACATCAGCCGGCGACGCATCTGACTTATTGGCCGATGCCCTCTGGTATCCCGGCGGCGTCATATTCACAAGGCCGATATCGTTGGCGGTGTAGTCGAAGACATTTTCAGTAGCCGCGTAGGGCTTCCCCGAAGCACGGGCCCGGATGGCGTCAAGCAGTGTGTTGTAAGGCTCCATCGAGGCAGTGAAGGCCGAGCGCCGTTCGGCGAAGTAACTCTTGACCTCAGGGGAAAGCGTCGAAAGTTCAGCGGTGACCGCGTCGGCCACCGCGGTCACCGCCGATGGGCTGTACCACAGGTGCGGATTTGCGCCCTCCGCTGTCTTTGTCACCTCGGCCGCGTCGACGACGGGTGCCTCCGGGGCAGAAGTAGCGGCGAGCTTGGACGCCCACGGGTCGTAGTGCGCACCGTTGACGACGACGAGCTGCGCATTCGCGAAACTCGCGGCGTCCGACGGCGCTGGCTCGAATTCGTGCGGGTCAACCGACGAACTGGCCAACACCGTCGTCACCTTCGCGCACTCACCGCCCAGCTCGGAGACGATGTCGCCCCACTGGTCCACGCTGACGACGACGTTGACCGGGGTCGCGGCACACCCGGCCGCTGCGGGGGCGCTGGCGCCGCCTGCCGCGATCTCGGCATCTTTCTCCGGCGAGCAGGCCACCAGTCCCAGTGAGACGGTCAGCGCGAGCAGCGTCGCGACGCCGGCCAACGGATGACGGGAGGCCCTCATAAACGAGAACCATAACCGTTTCCAATTGGAAGGGACTAGCGGTATTGGAAGCGGCTAGGAGTGAAGCTCACTGCGCGGCAAGCGGCGGGCATCGACCTGACGCTATTTTCGGCGCGCCACGATCACCGGAACCCGGGCCGAATGCACCACCTGCGAGCCCACCGAGCCCAGCAACATTCCCGTGAATCCGCCTCGACCGTGGCTACCTACAACCAATAGCTGCGCACGCTCGGCCTCCTCAAGCAGCCCGCGGCTCGGTTGGTCACGATGCACCACGCGACGCACGGTGACATCGGGGTAGCGCTCTTGCCAGCCGGCCAACCGCTCGGCCAGCAGCATGTCCTCCTCGGGTTGAATCTCATTCCAGCCCGCCCCGGGCAGTTCATAGCCCGCGTCGCTCCAGGTATGCACGGCGACCAGGTCCACACCCCGGCGCGAGGCCTCGTCGAAGGCCATCGCGGTGGCGAGCTCGGACGCCGGGGAGCCGTCGATACCCACGAACACCGGCGCCTGCGCCGGATGCGGGATCAACGGGTCCTCGTCGTGGATCACCGCGACAGGACAGTACGCATGCTGAACAACCCCGGAACTGACCGACCCGAGCAGCCGACGTTCCCACTTCCCCAGTCCACGCTTGCCGACGACGATCATGTCGGCGTCCTTGCTGAGGTCGGCGAGTACCT
>DAOUYK010000019.1 GCA_030666145.1 Mycolicibacterium sp.
ATGACGATGGCGATGATCACGACCATGACGGCGGCGATGCCGATGGTGGCCACGATCATGACCATGGTGGCGCTGCGGCCGATGGTGGCCACGGTCATGACCATGGTCACGATCACGGCGCTGTTGGACTGGCTCATGGTCACGGCGGAGCGGGTCACGGTCATGACCATGGCCACGACCACGGCGCGGCGGGTCATGACCACGACCACGGCCACGACCACGACCACGGCCACGACCACGAACACGACGGCGAGTGGGGGTCGCCCCGAGCCGAACGCGATTCCGCAACGAGCAATGTTGCTAGCTCGGAAGTGACACCTGCGGTAGCCGAATCGGCGTGGAGTTCACCGTGGATCTGGACTGGACTACTTTCGGCACTGGGCGCCTTAGTCCTGGCGATAGGGCGCATTGCTCGCATACCGATTGCAGCAGCTGCCAGCAATTGGGCTCGCTTGCGCAGGCGGCGTCCGTGACCGCAGGCCGTCGAGCGCTTCCATGAGGAAAGCGTTAGCACTGATGGGCGCCTCGACAATTCCGGTCGCCCGCGATGAGAGGCCTACACCTCACCTCTACGGCCGACTGCTACGTTTCCCTCGCATCCAGTCGTTTGCGATTCACTCGCTGCAGGAATCGCCAAAACTACGCAAGGAGCAATGAATGTACCGGCATCCGATCCGTATGGCCGCCCTCGCGCTGGCGCTCGTTCTCCCAGCCTGCGGAGGTGGCGGTCAAGCTGTCGATGCTCCGGGGGCAAGCGCCGACCTGGTCGCGGTCGTGTCGCTGGAGCCCTACGCGGACCTGGTGACGCGAGTCGGCGGCGACCGCGTCGATGTGCGCAGCGTTGTCCCTGCCGGCCTCGACGGGCACACCTACGAACCGACGCCCTCCGATGCGCGTACGTTCGCCGACGCCGACATCGTGTTTCTCCCCGACGGCGAACTCAACCCCCGCCTCACCGAACTGGCACAAGACAACGTCCCGGACGACGGCGTGGTCATCGATCTCAACGCTCTCACCATGAAGGACGGTGAGGGGATCTACACCGACATGCACAGCCACGACGGCGGCCCGGCTCATGGACACGACCTGAACCCGCACACCTGGACTAACATCCCCTACGTTGCGCGGTACGTCACCGAGATCACCGACACGCTGACCGCAGCAGATCCCGACGGGGCCGACACGTACGCGGCCAACCGCGACGTCCTGCTCAACGAGATCGACGAATTGGATGCCGCGACTAGGCAGGCAGTCTCCACTATTCCCGACAAGAACCGCACATTGGTCATCTACCACGACTCCTGGTCTTACTTCGGCCGCGAATACGGTTTCGATGTGATCGGTGCGCTACAGGCTGTCGATTTCTCCGAGCCATCTGCAGCTGAGATGCGCAACATGGTCGAACAGGTCGAGGCCGCGGGAGTGCCTGCATTTTTCGGCAGTGTGGTGTTCCCGACCTCGGTGCTCGAACAGGTGTCCGCCGAGTCGGGGGTCACCTACGCCGGCAACCTGTCCGACGACGCTCTCCCGGGAGGGCCGGACGATCCCGAGCATAGCTATGTCGGCATGATGGCCGCCAACGTACGGACCATTGTCGAAGGACTCGGAGGCGACGCCTCGGCACTCGATAGGGTCGACCCGGCACGACGATGACGACCCCGGCGATTCACCTCGAGTCCGTCACCGCCGGATACCGGGGGAAGGCCGCGATTACCGATGTAGATCTGAGCATCCACGAAGGTGAGATGGTGGGACTTGTAGGTCCCAGTGGTTCCGGCAAGACCACGATCCTGAGAACACTGACAGGTCAAACCGATGTCTACGCCGGGACCGTGCGACTGCTCGGCCGGACGATTCGACCCGGCCGACCCTCCCGTGGCGTGGGCTATGTCCCGCAGCTCAGCTCCATCGAGCCCGATCTCCCGATCAGGGCCGAGGACGCCGTCCTCACCGGGCTCGCAGCGACGAGCCGCCGCACCCCGTGGTATAGCCGCGCCGAGCGTGGGCGAGCCCGAAAACTCATGGACCGCCTCGGGCTCGCTGGCTACTACCGTCAGCCAGTGGGTGAACTGTCCGGAGGCCAGCAGCAACGCCTGCTCCTGGCCCGGGCCATGATCCCCGGCAACTCCCTTGTCATCCTCGATGAACCCACCAGCGGTATCGACCTGCGAACACTAACCGACATCTTCGGACTCCTCGACGAGATCAATCACGACGGGGTGACTGTCGTACTCACGACCCACGACCTCAACTTCGTGGCCAGCCGGCTCCCCCGAGTCGTCTGCCTCCAGCGGACGGTCATTGCCGACGGTCACCCCAGCACAGTTATCCAAGCCGACGTCATCGAACGAACCTACGGAGCCCAGATCCGGGTGATCCACGACCAGGGAAGGCCCATCGTCATCGACAACAACGGACAGCCACGCTGATGCATCTCATCACCGAGCCCTTCACCTACACATTCTTCGGCAACGCCCTAATCGCCGGCGTCATGGTCGGCGCCCTCTGTGGCGCGCTCGGTGTCTTCGTGGTGCTGCGGCAAATGAGCTACATCGGCCAGGGACTTTCCCAGAGTGTGCTCGGCGGTGTGGCGCCTGCCGCCATCGCAGGTGCGAGCCCCTACGCCGGGGCCGTTGCGGCCACGATCGGCGCAGGATGGCTCATACATGTTGTCGGCCGGCGCCAAGGCCTACGCCCCGACGCTGCCATCGGGATCGTCTCCACGACGATGTTCGCTCTCGGGGTCGCCGTGGTATCGGCCAACCGGCAACGAGCGGTAAACCTGTCTGACCTGCTGTTCGGGAACATCCTAGGCGTGACGCTCGCCGACAACGTCGTCGTCGGCGTCACGACGCTCGTCCTCATTGCACTGCTGCTCGTGTTCTTCAAGCCCTTGGTCTTCGCCACCATCGATCCTGTGGGCGCGGCTGCGAACGGGATACGCGTCGCCAGCATCCAATTGTCATCGACGATCGCACTTGCCGCCGCCGTGGTCGTTTCCATCAGGGTTGTCGGCGTTCTGCTCATCGCCGCCGTCATCGTCATTCCGGCGGCAACCGCCCGGCTCGTCCTACGATCGTTGGGCGCCACCGTGGCCACGGCCGCCGGGTTGGGTGCCTTCGCTGCCATCGTTGGACTGTTCGTCTCGTTCCACACGAACATCGCCAGTGGGCCGTCGATCGTCCTGTGCAGTGCCTGCCTGTTCACCACTGCTGTACTCATCGACGCGGTTGCGCTCCGGCGCGTCACCCGCCGTGCCACTGCACATCACTCGCGCTAGAGGCGAGCTAGCGGTGCTCAACCCCGGGGATCCCGCGAACGCCTACCCCCGGCGGCGAAACGCTCTGAGCTAGTGGCTAGCTCATCCCCTGCTGACGGAATTTGACTTCCCACTACATCGGTTCCGCCGAGATGACGTAGTCGTAGCCATGCCGAAGGCCGTCTTCCCGCTCACACATCTCCCGGGCTCGTGTCCGTAGTTCTTCGACGTATGTGCGCATCTCGATCCCAAGGCTCTCGGAAGAGAAGCGCTTAAGGCGCCTCAGGCACATATCTAGCTGGCCGTCGATGAAGCGAGTGCGGTAGCGAATGGGAAAGCGGCGTGCATCAAGCATGCGAAAGCCTGCTAGGCCCAGTTGTCGCAACATCCAATCCATCGGGTACTCGCGGTAGGGCCGTTGGCCGGCAAGTAGCAGGCAGGCGTCGCGCACTCGGCCTATCTCCCAGATAATCTTGCCACTCTCGGTTTTCGGCGGAAACTGAACGTAGGGTTCGAGGCCGATGATGTAGAGGCGTCCGTTGCTGCTCACCAGTGGACGTAACCGCTCGAAGACGTGCCCTTGCCAATAGGGGGCAAATCCTTCTATGGCGCCGACAAGATAATCAACCAACACGGTACTGAAGGTCTCGCCGGTCAGAAGGCTCTCATTGACCCAGTTGCCGACGATCAGGCGGTCCCGGGTTCGGATGTGATCGCCTAATGCGCTACGCATCTGATCCGCCATGCTGTTGGCAGCCGTAACCGCGGTCCAGCGATCGGTCGGCAGCTTTAGTATCCACTCAAGGGAGTTGATGCCCGTACCAGCGTCCAATAGGCTCCCCCAGGGCTGTTCGCCATGGAGGCTTTCGATATAGACGTATAGCGAAGACAGTTCCGACTTGTCCTTCATCCGCAGAACGCTCCTTGACGCCCGCCGAGGCCGTATGGGTCTCGAAGTGCGTCGATGTCCGCGGACAAGCCCTTGAACGTGTTGTCTCCCTTGTGCTTCATCGGGATCGGGGTGATTTGCTCACGGTCTGCGAAACCTGCGTACTGTGACATCTCTACGTCCTTCTCCGTTCAATGAATCGTGCAAAAAGGGTGGTGCTTGCCGCAGGCGGTACGGCCTTGGCCGCGAAAGTCGTTGGTGCTCAGGCACCCTAAACTCTCGGTCAGACATTGTGATTATGGGCGACGCCCCACTGCGGCAAAGGGTCCGGGTATGACAGCCAGGCTTCCTCCCCCTGAGCCATCTCGACTGATGTCAGCAGCGCCGACTCCAGCAGGGCCGTCAATCGTGGCCTGTCGAGGCGGACGCCGATAAACACGATCTCCTGCGAAGGTTTGATCTCGGTGGAGTGCCAGTACTGAGCGGGTTCAATGACCATATTCGGTCCGGCCTGCGACCAGATCGCGGCGATCGCCGGACGCGTGGCTATCCAACAGAATCCCTTGCTGCGCAACAAACCCCGAACCTGGTCAAGTGCATTTGACAGACGTTGCGGATGGAATGGCCGGTCGGATCGAAACGTCATCGACCCGATTCCGTACTCCTCGGTCTCAGGGGTGTGGCCTTCTGCTATCTCTTCATCCCACCCCGGGGTTGCAGCCGCGGCGATAGGATCGAATAATCCGGTGGAAAGGACTAGGTCAAGATCGACGACGCCGTTGCGGGTCCTGATCAGTTTGGCGGTGGGGTTGAGTCGACGCAGCAGGGCTTCGACAGCGCCCAGTTGAGTGGGGTTGGCCAGATCTGTCTTGTTGAGCAGCAATACATCGGCGAACTCGACTTGGTCGGTCAGTAGGTCGGCAATGCTCCTGGCGTCACCCTCGCTCACGGCCATTTGCCGGTCGGCCAGCGCCTCACCCTTGTCGAGTTCGGTGAGGAATGTCGACGCATCTACGACCGTCACCAGGGTGTCCAATCTTGCGAGTTGGCCCAGCCGGAAACCGTCCTCGAATTCCCACTCGAACGTTGCCGCGACAGGCATGGGTTCGGAGATGCCGGTGGACTCGATCACCAACTGGTCGAAGCGACCCTGGCGGGCCAGCGCACCGACAGCCTCAATGAGGTCCTCTCGCAGAGTGCAACAGATGCAACCATTGGTCAGCTCGACCAGCTTCTCCTCGGTTCGATCGAGGTGCCCGTGTCCGGCGACGAGGGCTGCATCGATGTTCACCTCGCTCATGTCATTAACGATGACGGCGACTCGTCGCCCTTCCCGGTTGGCAAGGATGTGGTTGAGCAGCGTGGTCTTGCCTGCGCCGAGGAAACCGGAGAGGACGGTTACAGGCAGAAGCGGGGAAGTCGGAACCATCGATTGATGATAATCATAGTCAATAAGCGGCTTGAGTGGAGCGGTGTTTATGCAGGATTTACCGAACATGGTTACCATTATCGGGTGATGACCTTGTCTACCGAAAAAACGCGCCTGCTCGCTGCGGCTGTCATGTTGGCTACGCCGTTCGTCTTGTCGGCTTGTGGAAGCAGCGACGACCAACCGGAGTCCAGCGAGACATCATCTGCGGCGGCTGGCGATGATTGCCCGACCACTCCTGTCGATGTCGTGGTCAGCGTCGATCAATGGGGTGACATCGTCTCCCAGCTGGGTGGCGCGTGTGCCAACGTAACGACTGTGGTGGCCAGTTCCTCAATGGATCCGCATTCTTATGAGCCGACACCTTCGGACACCGCGATGTTCGATGGCGCGCAGCTCGTCGTGATCAACGGTGGACACTACGACGAGTGGGCTGCGAAACTGGCCGCCGCCTCCGCGCCGACCGCACCGGTCATCGATGCCGTGGAAATCAGTGGTGTGGATGCGGGCCATGCCGGACACGAGCACGAAGGACACGAGCATGAAGGTGAGGAGGGGCACGATCATGGCGGCGAGGGCGACCCGCACGTCTGGTACCTGCCCTCGGCGGTGAACCAGGTCGCGGAGGCGGTGACCGCCGAACTGAGCTCGCTGTCTCCCGATGCCGCCGACTACTTTGAACAGCGTCAATCCGCCTTCGAAAACGTGATGCAGCCGTACAACGAGACCGTCGAGGCCATAAAGTCCCGCGCCGGTGGAAAGGACTTCGCCGCCACCGAATCCGTATTTGACAACATGGCTACGGCGCTAGACTTACAGGACCGAACGCCCGAGGGGTATCGACTCGCGGCGGCCAACGGTACAGAACCGACACCCGCGGACCTCGACGCGTTCCTGAGGCTTCTCGGTGAGCGCGGCGTCGACGTGCTGATCTACAACACACAAACGGAAGGGTCTGTGCCAGAACAGATTCGTGCCGCGGCCGAAGAAGTCGGCGTACCTGTCGTCGAGGTCACTGAGACGATTCCACCAGATAGTCTGTCATTCGAGACCTGGCAGGTCGCGCAGCTCGACTCCCTGGCCAAGGCACTCGGTATCCCCGCATGAGGAGACGCCCGAGCCGGCGCTGACATTCGACAATGTCAGCGTGATCCGTGGCGGCAGGGTGATTTGGTCGGACTCCACCCTACGCGTTGACACCGGCCGATTCGTGGCGCTGATCGGCCCGAACGGATTTGGGAAGACCGCGCTGCTACAGGTGATTCTGGGGCTCGTACCGATCTAAAATGGTACGGCGCAGGTCTACGGACAGCGGCCCGGAGTGCTCAACGATGAAATCGGTTATGTGCCAAAGAATTACGACACCATTGCCAACGAAGCCATCCGCGCCTGGGACGCCGTGCTGCTGGGGCTGAGCGGACGACGCTGGGGGTTTGCCCGCGTCAGTATCTGGCTGGCGGTTTGGGCAGGCAGTCGGGCGCCGCGCCTGAGCCGGCGGTCCGGCGCGGGTGTACTGCTTCAACGATCAGGTGCGGGATCGGCTCAACCCGGCTAGCGGCGCCGACCGTTGAGCAGGTGATTCAGGGAGGCGGCCACGTCCTCCGGAGAATCGATGCGGTAGGTAGCTGCGGTTTCACCCGGTCCGACCTTGACACCGATGTCGGGATCGCGCAGGCGCCGGAAAGCTTTCTCGTCGGTGACATCGTCGCCGAAAAACACCACTGCCGTCGCGTCGTGCTGCTCGCGGAGGATGTCGATCGCCTCTCCTTTGTCTGTCGAGATCACCGCGAACTCGAGTACGGCCTTGCCCGTCGTGGCATGCGCGTCCCATTCGGCCGACGCGTCCCATGCGGCGGCTAAGGCTGCTTCGCCGTCGGCGGGCGAGGTATTGCGCACGTGCAATGCAACGCTGGCCAACTTCGTCTCGACAGCCGCGCCCGGCTTGTCGGACGCGATGGATACCAGCGTGTCAGTGATCGTCTGCAGTAGCTGGGTATCAATCTCCTGCGAGAAGCCCCAGTCGAATTCGGCGCCGTGGCTGCCGACCATGTGTACCGAGGGCGGCATCGAGGACAGCGCCCGCAGATCACGTAGCGCACGTCCTGAGATGAGTGCGACTGCGGTCTCAGGCAGCTCGGCGAGTGCGACGAGAGCCCGCGAGGCATCCGGCAGGGGCCTGGCGTCGGACGGGTTGTTGACGATCGGCGACAGGGTCCCGTCGAAATCAGACGTGACTAGCAGCCGCGGAGTGGCTGCGGCGCGGTCGAGAGCGGTGGACAGCTGGAGGGGCACTTCGTGCACCCGCTAGATCTTAGGCTGGTCGCTGTCTCCGATGAGCAGCCGTACGGCCAGATCCAGCCGCTTGCTGACGTCGGTCGCCGAGGCGCGCCGGGTCAGCCAGGCCAGCAGATTGGACAGCCACACATCGGAGATCACTCGGGCGATGTGGTACTGCTCCTCGGTAGGTTCGCCGTCGCTCATGGCTCGGGCGAACATAGAGTCCATCAACTTGCCGACGTGATCGACCTCACCTGCGGCTGACGCATCGGCGAACACGAACGCTCGCGTCATCGCCTCGGTGAGCAGCGGGTTGCGTTGCATCGCCCGGTTGAGCTTGCTGACCATGATGTTGAGTCGCTGATAGGCGCTGGCACCGGCCGACAGTGCCGCCCGGTCGGTCTTGGCGTCGATGCGCTCGAACTCCCGGCCCAGCGCGGACACCAGAAGATGGACCTTCGAGGGGAAGTACCGGTACAGGGTTCCCACCGCTACATCGGCGCGCTCTGCCACGGCCCGCATCTGGACGGCTTCGTACCCGCCCTTGGATGCGATGGCCAGGGTAGCGTCGAGGATTCGCTTGCGACGTTCGCGCTGCGCCTCCGAACCCAGCTCGGACTCGGCCAGCACCGCCACGTTCATCACCTGACGTGGCCGCGATTCCGACGCGGCCGATTGACTCGTGCGTGCCGTTGATGGCGACGTTTCTGACGGCAACTCAGATGCCCCAGACATGCGGCCAGCGTCTGCGCAGCGATGCGGTCACGCTGAAAACGATACGCATACCGATCCCCAATTTCTCACCTCAGTGCCGGGTAGGCGCCGGCGTGTTCTGCAACGATGGCGGTCGACTTGACGGTCGAACGCTGGCACTATTAGAACACGTTCTAGTGGGAAGCAACGTCTTCTCACCCAAACGCTAGGAGTGCCGGTGTCGGCTCAATCTCTGAAAACCTCGGCGACCATCACCGACGAGCAGTCCGCAGCGTGCCAGCTGGTTCGTGGCTGGGCTGCCGCGTCCAAGTCGGTCGAAGCCGCGCGAGACGTGGAGCAAGGAGATCCAGCCGGGTGGCGTACGCCGTACCAGGGCCTGGCTCAGCTAGGGATCTTCGGTGTTGCGGTCTCCGAGGACCATGGCGGGGCCGATGGCACCGTGGCGGACCTCTGCGCGATGGTCGAGGAGGCGGCTGCGGCCTTGGTTCCCGGTCCGGTGGCGACGACAGCCCTGGCCACCCTTGTGCTGGACAGTTCCCACGCCGAGCTGCTCGCCGCTCTTGTGTCGGGCGAACGCACGGCTGGCGTCACGCTGAGCGCCGACGTCTCCTTTGCCGGGGGCCTGGTCACGGGCAGCGCCGCATATGTCCTGGGCGCCGAAGCCGCCGGGGTGCTGCTGCTGCCCGCCGGTGACACCTGGCTGCTGGTCGACGCCGGCGCCGGTGTCAACGTGGAACCGTTGGAAGCTACCGACTTCTCCCGCCCGTTGGCGCGGGTGCAGTTCGACGGTGCAGCCGCCGAAGAGCTGTCAGTGCCTGCGGAGCGTGTCGTCGATCTAGCGGCGACTGTGCTGGCTGCCGAGGCGGCCGGAGTCGCACGCTGGCTACTCGAGACCGCGACCGAGTACGCGAAGGTGCGTGAGCAGTTCGGAAAGCCCATCGGCAGTTTCCAGGCGATCAAGCACATGTGCGCCGAGATGCTGCTGCGCTCGGAACAGGCCTCGGTGGCTGCAGCCGACGCCTCCCGCGCTGCAAGCGAGCCCGATCAGGTGGATGGCGCCGAGCAACTTTCGCTCGCAGCCTCACTGGCGGGGGCGGTGGGTATCGAGGCCGCGAGAACGAATGCCAAGGACTGCATTCAGGTGCTCGGCGGAATCGGGATCACCTGGGAGCACGACGCACACTTGTATCTGCGCCGAGCCATCGGCATCGCGCAGTTCCTCGGCGGACAGTCGCGATGGCTTCGTCGGGTAGCGGCGCTGACCCAGCAGGGCGTGCGCCGGGAGCTCCAGATCGACTTGGCGTCGGTGGCTGGCCTTCGGCCCGAAATCGCTTCTGCGGTAGCTGAAGTCGCAGCAGCGCCCGATGCGCAACAGCAAGTGCTGCTTGCCGAGACGGGATTGTTGGCGCCGCACTGGCCGCGGCCCTACGGGCGCGCGGCAGGCCCGGCCGAGCAGTTGGTGATCGATCAGGAGTTAGCGGCTGCCGGGATCGTGCGTCCCGATCTGGTGATCGGCTGGTGGGCCGTTCCGACGATCCTCGAGCACGGCAGCCAGCAACAAGTGGAGCAGTTCGTCCCTGCGACCTTGCGGGGGGAGTTGGAGTGGTGTCAGCTGTTCAGTGAGCCTGGCGCAGGATCGGATCTGGCCGCGCTGCGGACCAAAGCCGAACGCGTCGAGGGTGGGTGGAAGCTGACCGGCCAGAAAGTGTGGACTTCTGCGGCGCAAAAGGCGCATTGGGGCGTGTGCCTAGCTAGGACGGACGCAGAAGCGCCAAAACATAAAGGCATTACCTATTTCCTTGTCGACATGAAAACGCCCGGCATCGTGATCCGGCCGCTGCGTGAGATCAGTGGCAACGAACTGTTCAACGAGGTCTTCTTCGACGACGTTTTCGTACCCGACGAGATGGTGGTCGGTGAGGTCAATGAGGGCTGGCGGTTGGCGCGGACCACGCTGGCCAACGAGCGGGTCGCGATGGCCCAGGGCACCGCCCTGGGCAACCCGATGGAAGAGCTGCTACGTGAGATCCAAAAAGAGCCGGCGCTAGAAAACGATGGTGCCCAACAGGATCGGCTTGGCGGGTTAGTTGTCACCGCACAGATGGGGTCATTGCTTGATCAACGCATTGCCCAGCTCGCGGTGGGTGGGAAGGACCCGGGGCCGCAGGCCAGTGCGCGCAAGCTCATCGGTGTGCGTTACCGGCAGGCACTCGCCGAGTTTCGAATGGATCTGTCCGAGGGTGCTGGTGCCGTCGCGAACCAGAAGGCTTACGACTTCCTCAACACTCGCTGCTTGACCATCGCTGGTGGCACTGAGCAGATTCTGCTGACGATGGCCGGCGAGCGACTGCTGGGTCTGCCCCGCTGACCGGAAAGCTTGTTACCAGGACGGCTGCGTCCGGGCCCGTGGCTTACTCGTCGTAGCTGACTTCAACTGAATCTGAGCGCGGGTGGGCCTGGCAAGCCAGGATCAGGCCCTCGTCGAGATCCTGTTGTTCGAGCACGTCGTTGACCTCCATCTCGACTTCACCGGCCTTGGTTACGACCGCGCATGCACCGCAGTGTCCCTCGCGGCAGGAGAACGGAGCGTCCAGACCCTTGGCGAGCAGTACGTCGAGCAGTTTCGCGCTGCGTGGCCAGGAGACCTCGTGGGTATCTCCGTCGAGCGTCACGATGGCGTTGGCAGGCCCCTCGGGGCCCTCATGCGTGTCCTCTGAAGCAATCACCACTTTGGCGAACGGGTCGGAATCCAAGGATTTGAACACCTCGGTGTGGACTCGGCCGGCAGGAGTTCCAGCTGACCTGAGGGCATCCGCGGCGGCCGCCATGAACGGTCCGGGACCGCAGATGAACGCTTCTCGCGCCGTATACGGGTCGATCAGTTCGGCCAATGCCGTCGCCGTCGGTAAACCCTGTACCGATTCCAGCCAATGCAGCGTGGTGAGTCGGTCGGGGTACTTAGCCGCCAGGTCGCGCAGGGCGCTGGCGAAGATGACGGAGCTCTCGTCGCGGTTGGCATAGATCAGCGTCACCTTGCCGCTGCCCTCAGTCAGGGCGGACTTGAGGATCGCCATCATCGGGGTGATTCCACTGCCGCCGGCCAGCAGCAGGAAGTCAGTGTCGAGGGTCTTGGGGACAAACGTGCCCGAGGGGGCCAGCACGTGGATTCTCATGCCGGGGTGGGCGTTGTCGCAAAGCCAGTTAGACGCGTAGCCCTCGACGGTGCGTTTGATCGTGACCGTCAAGGGGTCGCCGGTGAACGGTGAGCTACACAGGGAGTAGCACCGGGCCACCGAACCCGTTCGATCGCTGGGCACGCGCAGTGTGAGGAACTGCCCGGGGGCGTAGCGAAGCTTCTGAGTGGGAATTTCTGGATCCTGCGGGCCCTCTGGCGCCTTGAACACTAGCGAGCGGGCATCTGAGGTCTCTTCGATGACGTTGACTACCTCAAGTTCGAGCACGTGGGTTCCGAGCGGCTCGTCCGTCATTTGATGGTCCTCCCTTCGGGCTGGCATCGGTCAATAACTAGAACAGGTTACAGAAATACATGTATGCAGGTCCAGCAGCCGCAGCAGGCCGCTACTCGACACGAATCGTAACGTGTTCTAATCTTGCTGTAGCGATCTGCAGTTCATGCAAGCGCTCACCGCCATGTCCTAGTTTCCGGGAGGCAAATCCGTGACGTCCATTGAACAGCGTGACGTGCAGTCGGTCGTAGCCGGTGTCGACGATCTACTACCGAGGATCGCCAAGCGAGCCCAGGCGGCCGAAGACTTACGGCGCCTGCCCGATGACACCGTGAGCGAACTCGATGAGGTCGGCTTCTTCAAACTGCTCCAGCCCGAACAATGGGGCGGCCTGCAGTGCGATCCCACCGTCTTCTACGAGACAGTCCGGCGGATCGCCAGCGCGTGTGGTTCCACCGGGTGGGTCTCGTCCATCCTCGGTGTGCACAATTGGCACTTGGCCCTGTTCGACCAGCAGGCCCAGGACGAAGTGTGGGGCAACGATCCGACTGTGCGCATTTCCTCCTCGTACGCACCGATGGGTGCCGGCACCGTCGTCGACGGCGGTTACCTCGTCAGTGGCGCCTGGCAGTGGTCGTCCGGTTGTGATCACGCGACGTGGGCCTTCCTCGGTGGGCCGGTGATCAAGGACGGAAAGCCGGTCGATTTCGGCAGCTTTCTCATCCCGTGCAGCGAGTACCGTATCGACGACGTCTGGCACGTGGTCGGATTGAAGGGCACCGGTAGCAACAACGTAATCGTCAAGGACGTGTTCGTGCCGCGGCACCGGTTCCTGTCATACAAGGCAATGAACGACCACACTGCGGGTGGATTGGAGAACAACACCGATGCGGTGTACAAGATGCCTTGGGGCACCATGCATCCCACTACCATTTCCACGCCCATCATGGGAATGGCCTACGGCGCCTATGACGCCCATGTCGAACACCAGGGCAAGCGGGTGCGCGCCGCCTTCGCCGGTGAGAAGTCCAAGGACGATCCGTTCGCCAAGGTACGCATCGCCGCGGCTGCCAGTGACATCGACGCCGGCTGGCGGCAACTGATCGGCAACATAGCCGACGAGTACGCGCTGTTGAAGGCGGACAAGGAGATTCCGTTCGAACTGCGGGCTCGGGCTCGTCGCGACCAGGTGCGCGCCACGGCCCGCGCTATCGCCTCGATCGACCTGCTATTTGAGGCGTCCGGTGCCACCGCGCTGGGTGTCGAGCAGCCCGTGCAGCGGTTCTGGCGGGACGCCCACGCCGGTCGAGTGCACGCCGCCAATGAGCCCGAGCGAGCCTACTTGATATTCGGTAACAACGAATTCGGACTGCCGCCGCAGGACACGATGGTCTGATGACCTCCTTCGCAGCCGAGGCCGCCCAACAGCAAGAGCTCACCTTCGAGTCGACGTCGAGGTACGCGCAAGTCCGCGAGGATATGAGGCTGCACTACCACGAGGCCGGCGTCGGCAACGAGCAGACCATAGTGCTGCTGCACGGTGGCGGGCCTGGCGCTTCCAGCTGGTCGAACTTCGGCCGCAACATTGCGGTCCTGGCTGCGCACTTTCATGTGCTGGCCGTTGACCAGCCTGGCTACGGGCTCTCGGACAAGCACACCGAACACGAGCAGTACAACCGCTACAGCGCCACAGCGCTGTTGAATCTGTTTGACCATCTGGGGATCGAACGGGCCCCGCTAGTGGGTAACTCACTCGGTGGCGGCACCGCCGTGCGGTTCGCCCTGGACAATCCAAAGCGGGCCGGCCGGCTGGTGTTGATGGGCCCAGGTGGGTTGAGTGTCAACCTGTTCGCACCCGACCCCACCGAAGGTGTCAAGCTGTTGGGCCGGTTCGCGGCTAACCCGACGCGCGAGAACATTGAGAAGTTTCTCCGCATCATGGTTTTCGACCAGAGTCTGATCACACCTGAGCTGGTCGAGGAGCGGTTCCAGATCGCCAGTACGCCGGAGTCGCTTGCCGCCACAAGAGCAATGGGTAAATCTTTCGCCGGTGCAGATTTCGAGCTGGGCATGATGTGGCGCGATGTGTTCAAGTTGCGCCAGCCGACCCTGCTGATTTGGGGACGCGAGGACAGGGTCAACCCGCTCGACGGCGCGCTGTTGGCGCTCAAACAAATTCCTCGGGTGCAGCTACACGTGTTCGGGCAGTGTGGACACTGGGCACAGCTGGAAAAGTTTGACGAGTTCAACAAGCTGACTATTGATTTCCTGGGAGGGCAGCGATGACGATCCAGTCGCTGGGATACTTACGCATCGAGACCACCGATATCGGGGCCTGGCGCGAGTACGGGCTCAAGGTGCTGGGCATGGTGGAAGGGTCCGGGGTGGCCGGGGCAAGCCCGGAGGGCGCCCTGTATCTGCGGATGGATGAGTTCCCCGCCAGACTGGTGATTGTGCCGGGAGAGCGGGACCGGTTGATGGAGTCGGGCTGGGAAACCGCGAATGCGGCTGGGTTGCAAGATATTCGCAACCGTCTCGAGGTCGAGGGCACTCCCTACAAAGAGGCCACGTCCGCCGAACTGGCCGACCGTCGGGTAGACGAGATGATCACCTTCTCCGACCCCTCGGGAAACGTCTTGGAAATCTTCCACGGCATCGCCCTGCAGCACCGGCGGGTGGTAAGCCCCTACGGTCATAAATTCGTCACCGAGGACCAGGGCCTCGGACACGTCGTTCTGACTACCCGGGACGATGCCGAATCTCTCCACTTCTACCGCGACGTCCTGGGCTTCAACCTGCGTGACTCCATGCGCCTGCCACCACAGCTGGTCGGCCGGCCCGCCGATGGCCCGCCGGTGTGGTTGCGGTTCTTCGGGGTGAACCCACGTCACCACAGCTTGGCATTCATGCCAGGTGAGACGCCTAGTGGGATAGTGCATCTCATGGTGGAAGTTGACAATGCCGATGATGTCGGGCTCTGCCTGGACCGGGCGCTGCGCCGTAAGGTAAAGATGTCGGCAACGCTCGGCAGGCACGTCAACGACAAGATGTTGTCCTTCTACATGAAGACACCCGGCGGCTTCGACGTCGAGTTCGGCTGCGAAGGACTCGAAGTCGAGGATCACTCCTGGGTTGCCCGCGAGAGCACCGCCGTCTCTCTGTGGGGCCATGACTTCAGCGTCGGCTTCAAGGCCTGACGAGCGCTTGCGCGAGGAGGCATCAACCAAGTGGGCAAGCCACCGATCGACCCGCGCACATTTCGAAGCGTTCTGGGCCAGTTCTGCACCGGTATTACGGTCATCACCACAGTGCACGACGGCGAGCCGGTGGGCTTCGCATGTCAATCGTTCGCCGCGCTATCGTTGGACCCGCCGCTGGTGCTGTTCTGCCCGACGAGACAGTCGCGATCCTGGCAGGCCATCGAGGCCAGCGGCATCTTCTGTGTGAACATCCTGCACGAGAAGCAGAAGGATGTCTCGGCGCGCTTCGGCTCCCGAGAGCCTGACAAGTTCGCCGGAATCGACTGGGCACCATCGAAACTGGGCTCGCCGATCATTGAAGGCACGCTGGCACACATCGACTGCTCGGTGCATTCGGTGCACGACGGTGGCGACCATTTCGTCGTTTTCGGCGCTGTGCACTCGCTTTCCGACGTCCCGAAGAAGAAGCCGCGGCCGCTGCTGTTCTATCAGGGGCAGTACACCGGCATCGAACCCGACAAGACGACGCCGGCGGACTGGCGCGACGACCTCGAAGCTTTCCTGACCACCACCACGGACGACACCTGGCTGTAGCGTCGTCGGTTTGCCCGCGGCGTGTGTTCTCCCGCGGCGAACCGGCAACTGGTGTGATGCGGTTGAGGCCTGACTTCAGGTCGAGCTTGAAGTGGTCGGCGGGTCGGTGGGCCGGCTGGCATCCCGGTCTGCTGGAATGGTCGCGGGAGCTTCTTAACAGAATGGACGGCGGATGGAGAGCACGGTGACGGCGACGGGCGTACCGCAGTGGGTTCCCACCGACCGGGACATCGCCGACGCGCGGGTCACCGACTTCGCACGGTTCGTCGAGCAGCGGACGGGTTTGGCGTTTCCCGATTACGCCGCTCTGTGGCAGTGGTCGGTGGCGGACATCGCTGGTTTCTGGGCCGCATTGTGGGACTATTTTGATATCGGTCCTCGCGGGCACACAGTGCTCGACCGCAGCGAAATGCCTGGTGTTCTATGGTTTCCGGGTACCACGCTGAACTACGTCGATCAGATCACTCGCAATGCTCGCACCGACCGGCCGGCGATCATCCACGTCAGCGAAGACGAGCCCGACCGTGAAGTGTCGTGGGGCGAGTTGGTGGGGCGCGCCGCTGCGTTCGCCGAGGCCCTGCGTGCGGCGGACGTAGGTCCCGGTGATCGAGTTGTCGGATACCTCCCCAACATCCCTGAGGCGGTGATCGCCTTTCTGGGCGCGGCAGCCGTCGGCGCGGTCTGGAGCACCTGCGGTCAGGACTATTCGGCGAAAGCAGCTTTAGATCGGCTCGGTCAGCTTGAGCCCAAGGTGCTGGTGACCGCGGACGGCTATCGGTTCGGTGGAAAGTATCGGGACAAGCGCGACGACGTCGCCGCCCTTCGCGCGGGGTTGCCGACACTTCGAGCCACGTTTTCCACCGACGATCTCGCGGCGCGGAGTGAGCGCGAACTCAACACTGTCGCGGTCCCGTTCGAACACCCATTGTGGATCCTTTTCTCATCCGGGACGACCGGACTCCCGAAGGGCATCGTGCATGGTCACGGCGGGGTTGTCCTGGAACACCTCAAAAATGTTGCGCTGCAGTCAGACATCGGGCCTGAAGATACTTTTTTCTGGTTCACCAGCCCCAGCTGGATGATGTGGAACTTGCAGGTGGCAGGACTGCTGGTGGGCGCAACGATCGTCTGCTACGACGGCAGCCCGTCGGCAGGTCGACCAGACGCGCTGTGGGAGATCGGTGCGCGGGTCAGGGCGACGGTGCTCGGCACTAGTCCTGGCTATGTGTTGGGCTGCATGAAGGCCGATGCGCTCCCGAGGCAGAGTCACGACCTTTCGGCGCTGCGGACTGTCGGGATTACCGGGTCGTCGCTGCCGCCGGCAACGTCGCTGTGGCTGCGCGACAATGCCGGTGCGCATGTGCAGGTGGCCTCTATCAGCGGTGGCACCGACGTGGTGTCTGCGTTCGCCGGCGGCGTCCACACGGTGCCAGTGTGGCCCGGAGAGCTGTCGGCGCAGTATCTCGGTGTCGCGTTAGATGCGTGGGACGAATCGGGAAAGCCGGTGCGCGGCGATGTAGGTGAGCTAGTCGTCACCGAGCCGATGCCCTCGATGCCGGTCTGTTTCTGGAACGACCCCGACGGAAACCGTTATCGGGGCGCTTACTTCGAGATGTATCCGGGGGTGTGGCGCCATGGCGACTGGATCACGATCACCGACCGTGGAAGCGTGGTCGTGCACGGACGTTCGGACTCCACCCTCAACCGCCACGGCATCCGGATGGGCAGCGCCGACATCTATCAGGCGGTCGAGAGTCTTCCCGAGGTCGCTGAGGCGTTGGTGATCGGAGCCGAACAACCCGACGGCGGCTACTGGATGCCGTTGTTCGTGGTCTGCTCTTCTGGTGTCGAACTCACCGATGAGTTGCGCGACCGTATCAACGACAGCATCCGATCCGAGGTGTCGCCGCGGCACGTGCCCGACGAAATCATCGTCGCCCCGGGCATTCCGCACACCCGCACTGGCAAGAAGCTCGAAGTGCCGATCAAGAAGCTGCTCCAGGGCGGTGACCCGAAGAAAGTCGTCGAGCGCAGCGCAGTGGATGACCCTTCGCTGCTCGACTGGTACGTCACGCAGCGTCGAAGCTGACGAGGTCGATGCTAAGTTAGCTGCCGGGGTGCGCGCGGCGTGCCGAGGTCTAGCAACTCGATCGCGGTTCATTCGAGCCACGATTCAATGCGGCGCAGTGCCTCTTGGATGTCGTGGGCTGGGCCCGCGAACGACAGTCGCACGAACGCCCCGCCCCGCACCGTGTCGAAGTCGACACCGGGTGCGATCGCCACCCCGGTATCGGCCAGCAACTTCGAACAAAACGACAACGAATCCGTTGTCAGATGCGAAACGTCGGCGTAGACATAGAACGCGCCGTCGGTCGGGGCGAGTCGGTCGACGCCGATCTTTCGGAGCCCGTCCAACAGCAGGGTCCGATTAGCGGCGTACCCGTCGAGAAGGGAATCGGCTTCAGCGATGGATGCGGGCGTGAAGGCCGCGATCGCCGCTTCTTGGGCGAGCGCGGGCGGACAGATCGTGAAGTTGCCGGTCAGGCAGTCGATGGCCCGCTGTAGCTCTTCGGGCACAAGCAGCCAGCCCAGGCGCCACCCCGTCATCGCAAAGTATTTCGAAAAGCTGTTCACCACAATTGAATCCCGCGACGTCTCCCACGCACTGCTGGTCGCCGGCGAACCTTCGTACATCAGGCCGTGGTACACCTCGTCGCTGATCAAACGAACCGCTGATGATTCGCACCAGGAGGCGATCGCAGCGAGTTCGCCGGGCGGTATTACCGTGCCGGTCGGGTTGGCCGGACTTGCCACGATCACCCCGGTGATGGGTGGATCGAGGTCGGCCAGCATTGCAGCGGTTGGCTGAAATCGTGTCTCGGGGCCACAGGGCAGCTCGACGACCTCGCAGCCCAGAGCCGACAGGATGTTGCGGTAACACGGGTAGCCGGGGCTGGCGATCGCCACCCGGTCACCGGCGTCGAAGCATGCCAGGAACGCCAGCAGGAACCCGCCTGACGAGCCAGTCGTCACCACGACATCGCGCGGATCGACTTTGATCCCGTGCCGGCTGGAGTAAGAATCAGCAATCGTGTTACGCAGCTCCGGGATACCGAGGGCGACGGTGTAGCCGAGCTGATTGCGGTTCAGCGCGGCTACGGCCGCGGCGCGCACTGCGGCCGGTGCCCCGGCGCTGGGCTGCCCCGCTGACAGGTTGACTAGATCGCCATGGGTGCGTTGCCGTTCGGCAGCGGCCAACCACACGTCCATCACATGGAACGGTGGGATCCCTGCCCTCAGCGAAATATTCACGGTTTCAGGCTAGAACACCTCAGATTCGAGCCGACGCAGCTGTTCACGCGGCGGCCCCAACAGCTGCGCGCTGCCGTGGGCACGCTTGAAGTACAGCTGGATGTCACTCTCCCAGGTGATCGCGATACCGCCATGCAGCTGGACAGCTTCAGCGGCCACTCTGGAGAATGCCTCGCTGGCAGCCAGCCGGGCCAAGGTCGCCGACACCGGTGTCGGGTCCGCGACCGCCTCTTCGACAACGGCATGCGCCGATTGCACCGCTACGTACAGATCCGCCATCCGGTGTTTGAGGGCCTGGAAGCTGCCGATCGGGCGGCCGAACTGCACCCTGTCCTTGGTGTATTGCACGGTCAGATCCAGACACTTCGCTGCTGCGCCGATCTGTTCGGCCGCCAGCAGAGTCATGGCCATTTCCAGCAGGCCGGGATCCGCGCCGATCTGCGTTATCTGCTTCGCTGCCATGCGAGCCAGTGGGCGCGTGGGGTCCATCGATACCGCCGGATCAGCGGCAAATGAGGTCCAGCGAGTGAGGGTCTCACCGTCGGCGGCGATCACGACGTCGGCTACATCTCCGTTCACAACGTAGCCCGGATCGAAGACCACCGTGCCGATCGAGGATCCTGCCGCCAGCGTCTCCAGAACATCGCCTTCGGGCTCGTCGGCCGCCAGCAGCGCCAGCTCGGCCAGCGTCGTGCCCAGCAGGGGCGTGGGCACCAGCGCCTTCCCAAGTTCCTCCATTACGACGGCGGCGTCGGCCAATGCGCCGCCGGCGCCACCGAGATTCTGGGGCACCACGAGCGCCGCAACGCCGACCTGCTCGCACAGCATCTGCCACAGCGACTCGTCATATCCTCGCTTCGAGACCATCGCCGCGCGCACCGCCTCTGGTGATGCGTGTTTGTCGACCAGCGTGGCAACGGTGACTCGCAGCAGTTCGCGCTCTTCGGTCATGCGCAATCCGCCTTCTCTTCTCGCTGAAACCTCATGCGGTCAGCGCCTCCAGTGC
The DNA here is from genome assembly GCA_030666145.1 of Mycolicibacterium sp. GTDB lineage: Bacteria > Actinomycetota > Actinomycetes > Mycobacteriales > Mycobacteriaceae > Mycobacterium. Next base: position 20,148 of record DAOUYK010000019.1, read on the forward strand.
TCGGCGTCGGTGCCAGTTCGGGTCTCCCCACGCCGGGCGCAAAGCCTGCACTCGCAGCAACTGCAGGGAAAGATCGTGCTCCTGGGTGAAGCCGATGGCACCATGAGTCTGCAGCGAAGAACGTGCCGCTAGAAGAGCGGCATCCGCCGCGGCGACCTTGGCTGCGCTGACGTCGCGGGCGATGCAGGCCGATCCATCCCGGTCGGATTGAGCGAGCGTCAGCGCCGCCCCGTAGACCAGCGGGCGCGCCAACTCGATCGCAATGAGCACATCGGCCAGCTTGTGTTTGATCGCTTGATAGCCGCCGATGACGGTGCCGAACTGGCTGCGTTGCTTGGCGTATTCGACTGCGGCATCGAGCATCGCCTGCCCTGCCCCCACAAGCTGAGCTGCCGTGGCCAGCGCACCTAACTCAAAGGCACGCGCGACGTCGGCCTCGTGTGCTTCGCCGGATGCGTTGACGTCAAACAATTTCCGGCTCTGGTCGATGGACTTGCGCTCGGCCCCGGCGACGCCCTCATGTACCCGCCCATCCTGGGCGAGCAGGATCAGACCGGCGGTGTCGGCGTCGACAGCGCGGGGTACCATTGGTGGCAGCGCCACTGTCGCTATCAGTTCGCCGGATGCCAGGGCGGCGCTACGCTCGTCTTTGGCGAGCAGGATCGGTGCCACCGCAACGGATTCGGTCACCGGGCCCGGGACGCACCAGCGACCGATCCGCTCCATCGCGACGATGAGGTCAGTCGGGTGTGCATCTATTCCGTCATGCTCCTCGGGCACCATCAGTGCGGTCACACCGAGGTCTGTCAGCTGAGCCCAAACCTTGCGCCCGGGCGAGGTGTTGCCGTCGCACCAAGCTCGGACGGCGGCTGGAAGATCGGCGGCACTCAGCGCTGCGTCGATGCTGGTAGCGAAGTCACTTTGCTCTTCGGATATCTCAAAGTTCACGACTGCCTACTTTCGGGGCAAGCCCAGCAGCCGCTCGGCTATGATGTTGCGCTGGATCTCGTTGGTACCGGCGTAGATTGGGCCGCCCAATGCGAACAACAGGCCATCGCTCACCGAGTCGGCGATTTCACCGTCGGCCCCACGCAGGTCCAACGCGGTCTGGTGCAGTTCGACATCGAGGTCGGACCAGAACACTTTGGTCACTGACGACTCTGCGCCCAGCTCACCACCGTTAGTCAGTCGCGTCACCGTGCCGAACGTGTGCAGTCGGTACGCCTGCGCCTTGATCCACGCGTCGGCGACGCGGTCGGTGAATGCCGGGTCGGGGTTTTCCTTCCATTGCGCCACGAGCTTTTCCGCTGGCGCGAGAAACCTCGCGGGGCTACGCAAAGACATTCCGCGTTCATTGCTGGAGGTGCTCATGGCGGCACGCCAACCCTCGTGCACCCCGCCGATGACATCGTTGTCGGGAACGAAGACGCCGTCGAGGAAAATCTCGCCGAAACCCGTGTCACCGCCAAGCTGGGCGATCGGGCGTACGGTGACTCCGTCAGCCTTGAGGTCGAACATGAAATATGTGAGACCCTTGTGTCGTTGCGCCTCCGGGTCGGATCGGAACAACCCGAACGCCCGCTCGCCGAACACCGCCCGCGAACTCCAGATCTTCTGCCCGTTGAGCAGCCACCCGCCGTCGGTCTTGGTCGCTGTGGAGCGCAGCGACGCTAGGTCGCTTCCCGACTCTGGCTCAGACCACGCCTGAGCCCAGATCTCTTCGCCGCTAGCCATTTTCGGCAGCACCCGGTCGAGCTGTTCTTCCGTGCCGTGCGAGAACAGGGTTGGCGCCAGCATCGAGATACCGTTGGCGCTGGCTCGGCCCGGCGCGCCCGCTCGGAAGTACTCTTCCTCGAACACTACCCACTGCAGCAGTGTTGCGTCACGGCCGCCATAGCGTTCCGGCCAGGTGATCACCGAAAGTCCGGCATCGAACAGCACTTTGTCCCAACGACGGTGCTGATGGAAGCCTTCGGCGGTGTCGTAGGACTTTGTTGGGAATGAGTCTGTGTTGGCGGCGAGGAACTCGGCTACCTCTGCCTGGAAATCGCGGGTGGCGTCGTCGAAAGTCAGGTCCACTTCAGCCCCTCTCGGTGCGCTTCTGAAGGTCACGAAGCTGCGGCTTGACGACCTTTCCAGAGGGGTTGCGTGGCAACGTGTCGAGGAACTCCACTGATCGTGGTGTCTTGAAGTTCGCGAGATGTTCTCGTGTGTAGTCGATCACGGTCTGCGCATCAAGCTCGGAACCTGGCAGGGCGACTACGAACGCCTTTCCGACTTCACCGAGCCGGTCGTCGGGGACTCCGATCACCGTCGCCTCGGCGACTCCCTCAAGGCGGGCGAGGGCCTGCTCGACCTCGGCCGGATACACGTTGAATCCGCCACAGATGTACATGTCTTTGAGGCGGTCGGTGATCCTCAGATTGCCAGCGTCGTCGAGCTCGCCGACATCGCCGGTATGCAGCCAACCCTCGCCGTCGATCGCGGCCGCGGTGGCCTCGGGGTCATCGAGGTAGCCGAGCATCACGTTGGGTCCGCGCAACAGGACCTCTCCCTTGTCCCCGATTCTCAGATCGAAATCCGCGATCGGGCGTCCGGAAGTGGTGGCGACGGTGACGGCGTCGTCGTCGGCCCGACACATGGTGCCGAAGCCGCTGGCCTCAGTGAGCCCGGACGCGGTGAGCACGATGTCGATGTCGAGCTCGTGTTGCATGCGTTCGATCAGCACCACGGGGATGGTCGCCGCGCCGGTAACGGCGAATCGCAGCGAGGTGAGGTCGTATTCGGAGCGCGCGGGGTGGTCAAGGAGGGTCT
>DAOUYK010000305.1 GCA_030666145.1 Mycolicibacterium sp.
TATCCCGCGACTAAAGATCGCAGGCTTGCGCCGAAGAACAGTTCGGTCATCGCGGGTATCGCCGAGGCGACCGGCAAGTCACCGGCGCAGGTCGTGCTGCGCTGGCATATCCAGCGCGGCGACATTATTTTCCCAAAATCGGTCACACTGCATGGCATTGCCACACTGCATGGCATTAAGGATAGCTTCGCGCTGTTCGACTTCGAACTCCATGCTGACGACTTCGATGCGATCTCGGCGCTCGACAGAGGTGCCGATGGCCGTATCGGGCCGAACCCGGACACATTCGACTACGTGCCAGGATGACCGGCGCAGGGCAGCCCACGAGGCTGCCTCAAGCCGTCAGGCCGCCAGCTCGTCGTGCGGCCCAGCCATCCGGGTAGCCTTCCCCCGCCTCTTGGAGCGGCGGCGCGCCCGGACGGCCACGATGGCCGACCTCAGACCGCGCCGCCTGCTCGAATCCAGTTCGACGAACATCCGTTCGCTACGTGTCTCCGGCGCGTCATCGGCGGTGTCGGTCAAGAAGCGGTCCGGCAGCGACAATTTGGCGATCGTGCGCCAACTCTTGCCGTACTGCACCAGGAAGGACCCCGTGGTGTAGGGCAGGTCGTATTTATCGCAGATCTCTTGCACGCGTAGCGAGATCTCGTACAACCGATTGCTGGGTAGGTCCGGGTACAGATGGTGTTCGATCTGATGGCAAAGATTGCCGCTCATGAAACGCAGCACCGGGCCGTTCTCGAAGTTCGCGCTCCCCAGCATCTGCCGTAGGTACCACTGCCCCCGCGACTCACCCACCATGTCGGTTTTGGTGAATTTATCTGCGCCGTCAGGGAAATGGCCGCAGAAGATTACCGCATTGGTCCACACATTGCGGATGATGTTGGCCACCACGTTGGCTTTAAGCGTCGATTTGAACGACGCGCCCGGCGACAACGAAGTCAGCGCCGGGTAGGCGAGGTAGTCCTTGGTCACCTGGTGGCCGGCCTTGACGCCGAACTCGCGCACGCGTTGCAGCGTGGCGAGCCGCTCGTCGCGGCCCTGGGAGAGCTTCCTGAGCTCCAAGTGTTGCAACGCGATTCCCCACTCGAAGCCGATCGACAGCAGGGCGTTGAAGAACAGATTGCTGAGGTTGAACGGCTTCCATTTCTCGTCGCGCGTCACACGAATGACGCCATAGCCGACGTCGTCGTCCATACCCAAGATGTTCGTGTACTTGTGGTGCATGAAGTTGTGGGTGAAGCGCCAGTGCTTGGACGCTCCGCTCATGTCCCATTCCCACGTGGAGGAGTGAATCTCGGGATCGTTCATCCAATCCCACTGCCCGTGCATAACGTTGTGGCTGATCTCCATGTTCTCGACGATCTTGGCCGCACCCAGGGTCGCGGCACCGGCCAGCCAGTACGAGCGCTTGGAACTCCCCGCGAGCAAGAGCCGCCCAGCCACCTCCAACACGCGCTGGCAGCCGATGGTGCGGCGGATGTAGTGCGCATCACGCGCACCGCGGGAGTCCTCGACGTCTTGGCGGATCGCATCCAATTCAAGCGCCAAGTTATCGATGTCTGCCTCGGTGAGATGCGCAAACTCGGCTACGTCGGTGATCGCCATGGTCAGCCTCCTCTCGACTACTACGCTACAGCAACCTACGGAATCGTAGGTTACTGACCAGTAAATCCTAGACGTCGAGCACACAGTCCCCAGATGCCGCCGAGATGCACGTCTGCACCCGGCTGCCCGGCTCATGTTCGACACCGGTCCGCAGATCGCGCACGTGTCCCTTCAAAAGGCCTACCACGCAGGACTGGCAGATACCCATGCGGCACCCGAATGGCATCTGCACACCGGCGGCCTCGCCGGCGTCCATCAACGATGTCGCCGCGTCCACCCTCGCAACCTTGCCCGCGCGCGCGAACTCGACCGTGCCGCCACTGCCGTGCACGGGGCGGCGCGACACCGCGAACCGCTCCAAGTGCAGTTGATCGACAATTCCCGCGGCGGTCCACGTGCGCTGTGCAGCCTCGAGCATCGGTTCAGGTCCGCAAGCCCAGGTCTTCCGCTCCCGCCAATCGGGTAGCACCTCGTCGAGGCGGGCCAGATCCAGCCGGCCTTCAGCGCGGGTGGCGCGCAGTTGGAGCCGGTAGCCCTCGTGCCGATTCGCCAGTTGGGATAATTCCTCGGCGAACAACACGTCGGCCTCTGTCGGCGCCGAATGCAGATGCACAATGTGACCGGAGTCGCCGATCCCCCCACGGCGGACCAACGTCCGCAGCATCGCCATCACCGGCGTGATTCCCGAGCCCGCCGTGAGGAACAGCACAGCGGGCGGCGCCGGGTCGGGCATGACGAAATTTCCTTGGGGTGCAGCCAGTCTCACGATCGTGCCGGGCGCCACACCGGCGACCAGGTGAGCCGACAGGAACCCCTCGGGCATGGCCTTCACGGTGATGGTGATGGTGCCCGAACCTCTGCCGCGGGACGGGTGAAACTCGTCGGGGACGCTGGTCAGCGAGTATGAACGCCAGCGCCAGCGGCCATCGACCAGCAGGCCGATCCCGACGTACTGGCCGGCCTGGTAGTCGAACGAAAATCCCCAGCCTGGCTTGATGACCAGGGTTGCCGAGTCGACCGTTTCCCGGCGTACGTCGAGCACCTTGCCCCGCAGCTCCCGGGCCGACCACAACGGGTTGGCCAGCTTGAGGTAGTCGTCGGGCAATAACGGCGTGGTGATCCGACCCGCGATGGTGCGCAGAAGGCGCCACCCAGGGCTTTGCTTGGCTCCGGCGACAAACGGCCGGACAGTATCGGTAACGATGGCCGTGGTGATGGCCGTGGTCTTGATGCCCTTCTTGGCCATGACGGCTCCTGCCCTACTCCGCAGTGGCTCCAGATCCCACAATCGCCCACTTACGGCACCGTAACCGTATCCAACCCTCAGAGCAGCTCCAGCAGGAAGGGCAGCTCTTGGGGCGCGTACCAGGCCAGGTCGCGGTCCTGCGCGTCCCCGACGGTGAGCTCGGCGTCCTCGTCCCCCAGATCCGCTGCATCGACCACATCGATAGCGGCCAGCACCGCGGGCTCGGCAGCTGCGTTGTCGACGTAGGCGGCGATCACCCGCTCCAGGGGAATCTCCCCCGCCAGCCGCAGCACCGCGTCGTCGAGATCGGGCCTCAACGTGATCTCGTCGGAGACATCGTCGAAATCCGCTTCAAGCACAACCCGGCGTGGTGGTAGCCCCTCGGTGGCTCCCCGCACGTCGAAGTCACCGATGAGCCGCAGCGACGCCAGCGCCGCATCCCGCAACACAACGTCGGCGAGTTCGTCGTCGTCTCCCTCGGAGTAGGCCTCGCGCAGCGTCGGAGTTACCGCGAACGCCGTTCCGTTGACCGGACGCAGTGACCTCTGAGCGACCAACTGCTGCAGCATGGCCAGGGTTGCGGGGACGTAGACGCGCACAAGACGAGACTAAACGG
>DAOUYK010000230.1 GCA_030666145.1 Mycolicibacterium sp.
GCACACCTTGCGGCACAGCGCCGCCGTGTCCTGGCTTGAAGCCGGCGTGCACATCAAAGCGGTCGCCGACCTGCTCGGGCATTCATCGGTCGCCATCACCGGCGACGTGTACGGCCACACTTCCGACGACACAGCCCGCGCGGCTGTCGAAGGCCACCTGGGAAGTCTCGGACTGTGAGCGGGTTGCTGTACCGGTTGCTGTACATACCCCCAGCGGGTACAGAAAAGGCGGCTCCCGAATTGCTCGGAAACCGCCTCTAACCTGCTGATTCTCTGGTCGGGCTGACAGGATTTGAACCTGCGACCACTTGACCCCCAGTCAAGTGCGCTACCAAGCTGCGCCACAGCCCGCGTTGCCTCCGGGATCGCCGGTAGGCGGTCGAAAGCCTACCGCAGGAGCTGTTCCTCATCCCAACCGCCGAGCTCGTGTCCTGCGGCTTGTCCGTGAGCACGCCCCGCCGCAAGGTATTTGCCGGTCGAGGCGACCTCGATGCTGACTCGACGTCTTCACTCTGTGCTGCAGGGATTTTCACAACTCAACGTGGTGGACCTAGCCCTTGAGCGGAGTCAGCGCGTGGCCGGTTCGGGCTCGACGCCAATAGGGGCGACTTCGGCGCTCTCCAACGCAAATCGCTGTGCGCGGGTGAACCGCCATGCGTAGATCACCAGCGACACCCACACCACGACGATCAGCGAGTAAATTGCCGTCGACCACGGCCACTGAATGTCGAAGAAGTGCACTAACTTCTGGCTGTTGGTCAGCACGATGACGCCGCCCACCGCGGTGCCCAGCAGGGCTGGGCTGACTCGGCTCACCAGCCAGGCGGCGAACGGGGCGGTGATCACCCCGCCGGCCATCAAGCCCACCACCACCGGCCAGTTCTGCAAGAGCTCCTGTCGCAACCCGATGAGGAAGCCCAGCGACGCCGATATCGAAACCAGGAATTCCGACGCGCTCACCGAGCCGATGACGGTGCGCGGCGCCGTCTTGCCTTGCGACAGCAGCGTGCTCGTGGTCACCGGCCCCCAGCCGCCGCCCCCGGAAGCGTCAATGAACCCGCCGAACAGGCCGAGCGGTGCGAGGAACTTCATGCTGTGGGTGGTCCCCCGCGGGCCGAATGTCAGCGGCGTCCGCAACGAGAACCGCAGCAGCACGTAGCTGCCGATGCCTACCAGGATCGCGGCCATCAGCGGCGCGGCGTGCTCTGTGGCCAGCGACGACAGTACCGTCGCGCCGACAAAGGCGCCAACGGCTCCAGGCGCGCCCAGCTTGGCGACGATCCCCCAGTCGATGTTGTTGAACTTCCAGTGCGACAAACCGGACGCGAAGGTAGTCCCGACCTCGGCCAGGTGCACCGCCGCGCTGGCCTGGGCTGCGCCTACCCCGGACAGCAAAATCAGCGTCGTGGCGGTCACGCCGAACGCCATACCGAGAGCCCCGTCGACAAGCTGAGCGCCTGCGCCCACAAGGATGAAGATGAGAAGTAAACGCATGGCTGCTTTCCGGGAGCGAGGTCATCGCGTGGTGACCTCAGTGGACGGGTGGGTGCGCGTCAGGGACGCGGACAACACCACTCGTCGAAGGCCATCAGCCGGCGGGAGGGCCAGAAGGGCTCGAGCGCGCACACGTCAGACGGCGCCGGGGCGATCATCACCCGTTCAGCCATCGACATTCCTCACCGCAGAGCCCGACAAAACTTTCGACAGACTACACGGCCAACAACCGATACAGCCCGATTAATCCCACCACCAAGATCACGGCTCGCAGCGCGGTCGGAGAGAGGCGCCTGCCGTAATGCGCACCGATGGAGCCGCCGAGCATCGATCCCGCGGCAACAAGCCCCGCCGCCGCCCAACTTATCCGGTCGAACGCGACGACCGTGTACGCGGCGGCGGCCGTCACATTGACCACCAGGGTCAGCAGATTCTTGGCGGCATTCATCCGCTGCAGGTCCTCGGGCAGCAACGCGCCCATGACGGCAACCAACATGATGCCCTGCGCTGCAGTGAAGTATCCGCCATAAACGCCGATGGCGAACGTTGCGACCACCAGCGCTGTCAGCCGGCCCGCCGACACGTGATCAACCGAGCGTCCTTCGGCCTCGGCGCGCTGGCGTGCCCACACCTGGATCCGTGGGCCAATAACCACCAGCGCCAGCGCAATGATCAGCAACACCGGCACAACTCGGGCAAACACCTCCTCCGGCAAATGCAACAGCAGCCAGGCGCCCACGCCCGCCCCGAGGAAGGAAGCCGGTATCTGCCATGCAAGCCGGCCCCATTGACCCCGGAGCTCGCGACGGTAGCCCCAGGTCCCTGACACGCTGCCGGCCACGAGCCCGACAGCGTTGGACATGGTGGCTGTCACCGGCGGATAACCCAACGCCACCAGCGTCGGGAACGTGACCAGCGTGCCGGACCCGACGACAGCGTTGATGGCGCCCGCTCCCACACCCGCCACCGCGATCAGGATCATCTCGACGGCGGGCACTCGGCCACCCTAGATGAGCCAATGGCGCACGATGCTGACCGAAGACCTCGACATCGAGGCCACGGGACCCGGCGGTAAGCGTCACCGGGTCCGGGAGTGGGCGCCCCTTTTCTCGCGCATCCTGACGTTGATCCTGATCGGGCTGCCCTCGAAACCGAATGTCTCGCGAAGCCGCCGTTCCAGAAAGCGCCGATACCCGGCCTCGAGGAAACCAGTGGTGAACAGCACAAAGGTCGGCGGACGAGCCGTTGCCTGGGTAACAAACAAGATTCGCGGCTGCTTTCCGCCGCGGACGGGCGGGGGGGTGGCGGCCACGATCTCTTTGAAAAAGCTGTTGAGTCGTCCCGTCGAGATCCGGGTATCCCACGACGCGAGCGCGGTTTCCAGGGCGGGCTCCAGCCTCTGCATTGCACGGCCCGTTTTTGCCGAGATGTTCACCCTTGGGGCCCATTGCAGCTGCGCGAGCTGCAGATCGATTTCGCGGTCCAACAGGTATCGGCGGTCCTCATCCACCAGATCCCACTTATTGAACGCGAGTACTAACGCGCGACCGGCCTCGGTGACCATTGAGATCACTCGTTGGTCCTGCTCGGTCAGCGGTTCAGACGCATCGATGAGCACGATCACCACCTCGGCGGCGTCGATCGCTCCGTGGGTGCGCACGGATGCATAGAACTCGTGACCGCTGGCCTGCCCGACCTTGCGGCGTAGCCCCGCAGTGTCGACGAATCGCCACAGCTTGCCATCCATTTCGATCAGCGAGTCGACTGGGTCGACGGTGGTTCCTGCAACTTCGTGCACTACTGATCGTTGGTCGCCGGAGAGCCGGTTGAGCAACGAGGACTTGCCGACGTTGGGCTTGCCCACCAGCGCCACCCGGCGGGGACCGCCGGCGCCGCGGCCGACCTCGGATACCGTCGGCATTGCCTCGACGACGACATCGAGCAGGTCAGCTACGCCGCGGCCATGTATCGCACTCACCGAGTGCGGCTGCCCCAGCCCCAGCGACCACAATGCGGCGGCATCAGCTTCGCCGCGCTCGGTGTCTACCTTGTTGGCTGCCAGGAACACCGGCTTCCCGGCGCGTTGGAGCAGTTTGGCCGCAGCTTCATCGGCTGTGGTGGCCCCAACGATGGCGTCCACGACGAAGATGATCGCGTCGGCGGTACGAATCGCAACGGAGGCTTGATCGGCGACGAGTTGTTGAAGGCCCCGGGCGTCAGGCTCCCATCCGCCGGTGTCCTGGACGATGAACCGCTGGCCCGACCACAGGGCGTCGTAGGATACCCGGTCGCGGGTCACCCCGGGGACGTCCTGAACCACGGCTTCACGTCGGCCCAGTATCCGGTTGACCAGCGTGGACTTACCGACATTGGGCCGGCCGACGACGGCCACTACGGGCGGTGCCGCGGCGGCTTCCTCGACGGCTTCGGCGACCTCCTCGGCCCCCAGCTCCCAGTCGCCTTCGTCGACCCACGTGCCATCCGATTCACTCATCGCCTCACCTTGGCCTTCTGCCCCACCAGCTCAATCAGATGCGCGATAACCTCGGACTCGGTCATGTGACTGGTGTCAACGACAATCGCATCCTTGGCTGCCCGAAGCGGCGACACCGTGCGCGTGGAGTCCAGATGGTCGCGGCGCTTAACCTCTGCGAGCACTCGTTCGTAGTCGTCGAGCGACCCGGCCGCCACGTTCTGGCTATTCCGTCGCCTCGCACGCTCCTCGGCTGAGGCCGTCAAGAAGATCTTGAGACCGGCATCGGGCAGCACAACCGTGCCGATATCGCGCCCCTCAACCACCACGTAGCCCGGCCCCTGGGCGAGCGCCCGTTGCAGACCAACCAGGCGGGTCCGCACCGCAGGCACCGCCGACACCGCTGACACCGCCTTGGTCACGGCATCGCCACGGATCTCTGCCGATACGTCCTCGCCGGCCAGATAGGAGCGGTCTTCATCCGGATTGTGGCCGACGGCCAACTCCATCCTGTCGGCCGCCTCGGCGATGGCCGCGGCGTCGTCGAGGTCTATGCCGCCGCGCAGCACACCGAGGGTGACTATGCGGTACATCGCGCCGGTATCCAGATGTTTCGCGCCTACAGAGCGGGCTAAACTCCTTGCTACCGAAGACTTTCCGGTACCAGCCGGACCGTCCATCGCTATCACCAGTGCTCGGCTCACAGACCCACCGCCTTGTACAGTTCGCCGATCTCCTTCTGGGTCAACACCCGGATGCTGCCCGGCCGCTGATCCCCGAGTGAGACTTCGCCGATCTCGGTGCGGACCAATTCGCGCACGGGGTAGCCGACCTCGGCCAGCAATCGTCGCACTATGCGCTTGCGGCCCTCATGCAACGTCAGCCGAACCAGCGACTTACCCGCCGCCGTATCCACCACTGCGAAGTCATCGACGCTTACAGCTCCGTCGTCGAGATCGATCCCCTCGCGCAGCTTGCGGCCCAAGCCGCGTGGCACCGCGCCATCGACGGTCGCGAGGTAGGTCTTGGGCACTTCAAACGACGGGTGCATCAATCGATGAGCGAGCTCACCGTCATTGGTCAGCAGCAGAAGCCCTTCTGTGTCCGCGTCCAAGCGTCCGACGTGAAAGAGCTTCTTGTTACCGCGAACCCGATGCTCGACCAGATCACCAACACATGGCCGGCCGCGGTCGTCGGACATCATGGAGTGCATGCCCAGCGGCTTGTTGATAGCCAGGTGCACCAGGGTGTCGTCGAGGGCGATCCTAGCGCCGTCGACCCGGATGACCGATCCGGCTGGGTCCACTCTGGTGCCCATCTCGGTGACCACCACGTCATCCACCTCGACGCGGCCGTCACGAATCATCTTCTCAGCAACACGACGGGATGCAATTCCGGCCTGGGACAACACC
>DAOUYK010000250.1 GCA_030666145.1 Mycolicibacterium sp.
CAGGCACCTCGGGCACTTGCGGCGCTTCAGGCACTTGAGGGTCCGGCGAGTCGGATTCCGACGGTGCCTCCAGTTCGCTCGGAAGCCCGGGCGAGCTGAGCTGTGGCGCCGCCCACGCCGGCCACTGGGGCTGCGGCAGCACGATCACCGGCGGCGGCAACACAACCGGGGGTAGGGCAACGGGAGCTGAGGCCACCGGGGGTGGTGCTACAGGGGCAGGGGGCGGCACGAACGGTGCGCGAGCTGGTACAGCTGGCGCGACTAGTGCGGGAGCCTGCTCCACGAACACCGTCCGCGGCACCTGCTGAGCCACGGGCGCCGGCGGTTTGATGGTCTCGGCCGGCGGCGAATCGACCGGCCGCTGAGCCGACTGGGCGGGTTCCGGGACCCGACTGCTGGGCACGATGTTGCTCTGAGCCGGGCTCGGGCGTTGGTCGGCCGTCGGGCGGATAGTGACAGCCAGCGAAATGGCAAGTGCCACAACGCCGATAACGAAAATAGAAGTCAGTGCGCTGCCGACCAATAGAAATGGTTTGCGCTCTTCCTCTGCCGGCCGGGCCTCAGTTTGTGCATACTCGTCGACTCTGCCGTCCACGTGTTGGGCACCGGCCGGGGCCAGTTGCGTCTCAGCGCCGGCCAGGCTGGCATGTCCCGACTCGGCTATGGCGCCTTCAGGATCCTTGGAGTACGCCAGGCCAACTGTGGACGTCTCAAGAATGGCCGCCGCAGCCGAGGCCAGCGCCGCTCCACGGGCCAACGCCAACTCGGCCTCTTCGGGCGCGTTGATTGGGAGGGCCACAAGACGCTCGAGGTATGCCTTCACCGAGCTGACCTCGACACCGGAGCCGACTACGAACATCCCTTGCGGCGGGGCCTCCTGGGCAACGACAGCCTCAGCCAGGTCGGCCAGCACTGCGGATGGACCCGCGCCGTGCAGTGTGCGGCTGAGCACCTTGACCACTGAGCCGTCGTCGCTCTGAACCACCGACAACGTCGCAACATCACGATTGACGAAAAGCAGCGCGGTGGTGTCATACCCGACAGCCCTACCGACGGCCTGCGCGAGTGAGGCGGCAGCGCGCCCCTCGGGGCAAAGCATCACTTCGTCGATGCCACCGGCCGCCAACGCATCGCGTAGTGCGGCCGCTCCGACAGGGTCACTACAGCAGACGCCGATCGACTTGAGGTGATGTCCTGCCGCTTGTGCGCTTTCTTTGGTGCCGAGTACCGCAGAGACAACCTGACCGACGACGTTTGCTGACCCCTCTGCCGATGCGGCCTCAAACACGTCGTGATCGACAGTCACACCATCAGCATTTTCACCCTCGACCAGCACCATGCGAACCGTCGTAGGCGTCAAAGACACACCTAATACGATGTCCACGAGCCCTCCATATATATTTGCTGCTAGGCGTCCGTCGTCGCTGCTCATTCGGTCGGCAAAAGCCCACGACTAGATACTTCATCGTTTCCAACAGCTGCGTCGTTACAACCGACGGCGTTAGCTGGGGCCCCGATTCGCCCCTTCCGGAGCCAACTACGACCGCGCCGTGCGGTTCCAGATTGCGCGGACCGCTCGGTCAGCTTTCGTCAAGGCTCTCCGGTCGCACACCGGGAGCGGGTATTCCCGGACGTCTCGACGGAAGGTGCCCGTCCACACCCTCGGCGTAAGCGGTTTCCGCGTGCTGGGCAAAGTCGAGGCCGGCGTTCTCGTCTTCGGCGCTGACTCGGAATCTCAGCACCCGGTCGATCAACTTGGCCAATAGATGGGACACCCCAAACGCGCACAGCGCTACGACTACCGCGGCAAACACTTGCTTGCCGATCTGGACGAAGCCGCCGACGTAGAAGAGACCCTGGGCCCCGCGGTCATCACCTCAGTGGCGAGCAGCCCGATCAACACGACACCAACGACGCCGCCGACGAAGTGCACTCCGGAGGCCGGAGACGATCTCGACGACCGGGCCGCCGACGTAGTCCAGCATTCAGGCCCCCGTAAACGGTCCGCAGAGCATAGGCGGGCGCCTCAGCTGGATTTGATGAAGTTCTGATATGAGCGCGACGGAGTGGGGCCGCGCTGCCCCTGATACTTCGAGCCGGCCCTGCTGCTTCCGTAAGGATGCTCGGCAGGACTGGTCAGACGCAGCAGGCAAAGCTGGCCGATCTTCATGCCGGGCCACAGTGTTATCGGCAAGTTCGCAACGTTCGAGAGCTCAAGGGTGATGTGTCCGGAGAATCCCGGATCGACGAATCCGGCCGTTGAATGGGTGAGCAGCCCGAGCCTGCCCAGCGAGGACTTACCTTCCAGCCGGCCAGCCAGATCGTCGGGCAGTGCGCAGCGTTCTAGCGTCGCGCCTAGGACGAACTCGCCGGGATGCAGCACGAAAGGCTCGTCCACCTTCGGCTCGACGAGAGTGGTCAGATCGTCCTGGCGTTGCGCAGGGTCGATGTGGGTGTAGCGGGTGTTGTTGAAGACGCGGAAGAGGTTGTCGAGCCGTACGTCGATGCTGGAAGGCTGGATGAGGCTGTCGTCGAACGGATCGACACCGAGCCTGCCAGCCAGGATCTCGGCGCGAATATCGCGGTCGGAGAGCAGCACGGCACGAGGGTAGCCGTCGACGATCCGTCACAACCAAGCGGTGTGCTCCGATGCCCCATTCGCGCCTGTCAGGCCGGAAACCACCCTCCTCGGTGTTAGCCTGTGTGCTCGAAAGTGCCGATGTAGTTCAATGGCAGAACATCAGCTTCCCAAGCTGAATACGCGGGTTCGATTCCCGTCATCGGCTCCACTCTCACCAATCCTCACGGCATCACCACTAAGCACGCCATCTTTGCCCGTGTCCGATGTTCGGATCAACGTCCTAATACACGACCGGAAAAATCGAGACGAATCACTTCACGATCGCAAGTTCGACAAGCGAATCCGACCCCGCGCGAAGGCCGAAGGTCACAGTGCCCCAACGTCGAACATTGTTACTGGTTGGTCGCCGATAACGCGGTAAACGACTTCCACTTTACTGAATTCTCTTCCGAATAGGCGGGAGACAATCCGCTGTCGGATATTATTAAATTTCAACGGATCACCAATCCTTCGGTGCTTATAAAAGTAGTCCAATGTGGATCGAGGCGACCTGCAAGTGCGTCGGCTCGTATCCGATACGGCACGACCACCGCCCACCGGGGAAATCCCGCCCCCGCCCCGCGTATCGACTGCCGGGCTGCCGACGACCGCCCAAGCAGGCTCGCTGCAAATCCCGGTCCGCACCTTGGGTACCCAAGACCGACGATCACGCATTCACATTAGTCCAGGGCTCTGCCTGCGCTGCTAGCTTCACCGCCGCGGAGCAGGCCGATGCGACCGGCGCCGATTGCTGGGCCCTTGCCCGGTCCGCGTCGTCATTTTGAGCTGACGCCCGGCCGTCAGCGGACCCGTCGCACCTGGGTGACCCACTGCGGTTGCGTCACGCTCCACATACCCATTCGCGGACCGTCGGTCTCTATGCGTAGATCAACCTCCTCGCAGCGGTCGCGCAGCGTTTTGGCCGCGGCCTCAAATTTGAGCGTGCCTGGCACGCTTTTGAGGACTCCTATGTTCGCTACCGCTAGCAGATCGGCCAGCGTGTGTCCGAACATGCGGCTTGGTTGACGAATCGACTCAACCTCGACTCCGATTCCCATCTTCTCGACGGCATCACACAGTCCACCACCGCCTTCTTCAATCGGGGCGAGTAAACGTTGGCGCTCTTCGATGGCAGCGAGGCAACGGTCATTGCTCCCAGTGTCGCCGCCGGTGTCGATGAACGTTCGCAGCACCGTTCCCACGTATGCAGTCGCTTCATCGGTGACAACGCTGAAGAGGGCTCCGCCCCGTTTCACTAAGCGGAGCATGACCTGGAGGCTGCCCACGATGTCGGTGGCGAAGTAGATCATATGCAGGCCGAGCGCGAGATCAACGCTGCCTGGCATGGGCAGCTCGGTCGCGTCCGACCGAGCTTCGCTGTCAAGTTCATCCAAGCTTGTCGAGACGGCCATCCCCGGTTGAATATGGGCCTGCCGCCCCAGGAAGGCCCGATATGCAGCCCGGTACACGGGATTCGGTTCTTCGAGTGAGACGGTCGTGCCAGCCGGGACAGCATCGGCGACAAGAGCGAAGGTCTGGCCATCTCCAGCACCGAAATCGAAAATATGTCCACTGGCTGGCACGTGGTTCTCGATGGCGCGCCGCAGCAGCGGAATGAATAGATCACGCTGGTCGGTTCCCATCATCAGGACGCGCCCCAGCGGATCGGACTTGAGTACACGAGAGAAGGCGTTGCGATACTGCCGATGTGGGTCCAGCCCCTCGAACTCGTTGCAGACGATCTCCAGCGCCTCGTCCAGCCGAGGCGAAAGCTCGCGCGCGGTTGTGGGGTCGATCTGTCTTGGCATCGTCGTGTGCTCCTCACCGCACCCGTTGGGAAAGTCGAACTGCCAATTATCCGCGGCCGTCTATGCAGAGACGGCAGGCACTGAGGTCGCTGGCTTTGCAGCGGAATCGCGCAATCTGGTTGCGACGCCCGTCGGCGCCCCGGGCTGTCGGGTCCGGGTGATCCATCCCCTCACGCCCTTGACCGAGGCCCGGTCCAGCAGCTCCTGATACAGCTGGTCGGAGACGATGCGATCGCGGCTGAGCAGGAATCCGGTGAAGCCG
>DAOUYK010000284.1 GCA_030666145.1 Mycolicibacterium sp.
AACTCCAATGACGTGCCAGACCCCCCGCGGGATGCAGTGACCGGCGATCAGGGCATGCCGGATCCGGCGCCCGGAATGGGAAGTTTCGAACAACAATTGGCACTGCTGGCGGTGCGTATCGAGATGGCGGCGGTCTACCAGCGGCTGGTTCGAGGTTGAGATAGGTGCATCTGTTGAGGGGAGCGGTGCGGACCTACGCCTGGGGTTCGAGAACCGCGATTGCTGAGTTCACCGGCGCGCCCAGCCCGACGCCGCACCCGCAGGCTGAGCTGTGGTTCGGCGCTCATCCCGGGGACCCGGTGTGGTTGCAGACTGATCATGGCGAGCAGTCTCTGATAGATGCGCTGCGGGCAGACCCCGACGGCGAACTCGGGCCGGCGGTCCAGGAGCGGTTCGGTGACACACTGCCGTTTCTGTTGAAGGTTCTTGCCGCCGACGAGCCGCTGTCGCTTCAGGCGCACCCGAGCAGCGAGCAAGCGGTCGAGGGATTCGCCCGCGAAGAGCGTATGGGTATTCCCGTCTCGGCGCCTAACCGCAACTACCGAGATGCCGGCCATAAGCCCGAAATTCTTGTGGCCCTGGGCCATTTCGAGGCGCTCGCCGGTTTCCGGCCGGCAGCATGCACCGTCGTGCTTATGCGCGCGCTCGCCCCGCAGGTGCTGGAGCCGTTCATCAATCTGTTGTCAGGTGCATCGGATGCTGATGGGCTGCGGGCTCTGTTCACGACGTGGATCACCTGCCCCCAGCCTGACCTCGACAAGCTGGTTCCAGCCGTCATCGATGGAGCGATCAACTACGTGCGCTCAGGCGAGCAGGAGTTCGCAGCTGAGGCCAGGACCGTGCTCGAACTCGGCGAACGCTATCCCGGCGATGCCGGCGTCCTCGCCTCATTGCTGTTGAACAGGGTGAAACTGGCTCCGGGCGAAGGGATATACCTGCCCGCCGGGAATCTGCACGCCTATCTACACGGTGTCGGTATAGAGGTGATGGCAAACTCCGACAATGTTTTACGCGGCGGGCTCACGCCCAAGCACGTCGATGTTCCCGAGCTACTGCGGGTGCTCGATTTCAATCCGGCGAACAAGGTCGTCGTTCAGCCCGAATCCCTCAGGGGTGGAGCCGAACTGGTGTATGACACTCCAACCCCGGAGTTTGCGGTGTCGGTGCTCAATGTCGACGGAGAGCACCTCGGTCACGAGATCGATACGCCGAACCGACACGACGGCCCACAGATCCTGCTGTGTGTGGAGGGGGCGGCCACGGTGCACTCCAAGACAGGTGCGGTGGTGCTCGAGCGGGGCGCTGCGGCGTGGGTCGCGGCCGATGACGGACCGATCAGGTTGGACGCGCAGCGCCCCACCCGGCTGTTTCGCGTGACCGTCGGGATCTGAGACGCTTCACCGCCGGCCCAACTGCCTTGGGAAGGTGGATCTTTGCGGGCGGCATATCCGATACCGGCTGCGCTCAAACAAATGCGTAGCCGCGTTGCACTATCAGGTGCATCCAGCGCTGACGAGGACGATCGCGTTTTCCCGGTTTGTGTCAGTTGATCTACTGGGTTCACTCAGTAGCCGGTACATTCCGCTGAGAAGATGACGAAAAGGGGACAGCCGATGGCTGAGGATCCGATTGAGCTGTCGACCAACAGGTGGCGGACGAAATCGGTGGAACAGTCGATCGCCGAAACCGACGAGCCCTCAACAAGGCTGCGGAAGGATCTGAGCTGGCGGGACCTGACAGTCTTCGGGGTCTCGGTGGTAATTGGCGCAGGAATCTTCACAATCACCGCATCGACCGCGGGCAACATCACCGGCCCCGCGATCTCGATCTCCTTCGTCTTCGCGGCGATCGCCTGCGGGCTGGCGGCGTTGTGCTACGCGGAATTCGCCTCGACTGTGCCTGTCGCCGGCAGCGCATACACCTTCTCCTACGCAACATTCGGGGAGTTCGTCGCGTGGATCATTGGCTGGGACCTGATCTTGGAGTTTGCGGTGGCAGCGGCTGTCGTCGCCAAGGGTTGGTCGAGTTATCTGGGAACGGTGTTCGGGTTCGGCGAGGGCGTGAGCGATGTCGCCGGACTGCACGTTAACTGGGGTGCGCTGCTGATCATCGCGTTCGCCATCGCCATCCTGGCGTTGGGAACGAAGCTCTCGGCTGGAGTCAGCCTGGCCGTCACAGCGATCAAGGTCTCGGTGGTGCTTCTGGTGGTGGCTGTTGGTGCGTTCTACATCAAAACTGAGAACTACTCGCCGTTCATCCCGCCGGCCGAGCCTGGCGGTGCGGGTGGCTCAGGGGTCGAACAGTCGCTGTTCTCGCTGTTGACGGGCGCCGAGGGGAGCACCTACGGCTGGTACGGATTGTTGGCCGGTGCGTCGATCGTGTTCTTCGCCTTCATCGGTTTCGACATCGTCGCCACCACCGCGGAGGAGACCAAGCGCCCGCAGCACGACGTACCCCGCGGCATCCTGGCCTCGCTGGCCATCGTCACAGTCCTCTACTTGTCCGTTTCCCTCGTGCTGTCGGGGATGGTCAGCTACACCGAGCTGCGCGCCGCCGAGTCAGCCAACCTCGCGACGGCGTTTGCGCTGAACGGGGTCGGCTGGGCGGCCAAGGTGATCTCGATCGGTGCGTTGGCGGGGCTGACCACCGTGGTCATCGTGCTGGTGCTCGGTCAGACGCGGGTGTTGTTCGCCATGTCCCGCGACGGGCTGTTGCCGCGGCAGCTGGCCAAGACCGGCCAGCGTGGCACGCCGGTGCGGATCACTCTTCTGGTGGGCGTTGTGGTGGCAATAACGGCCAGTGTCTTCCCGATCTACAGACTGGAGGAGATGGTCAACATCGGGACGTTGTTCGCCTTCGTACTTGTGTCGGCCGGGGTGATTGTGTTGCGGCGCACTCGGCCCGACCTGAAGCGCGGTTTCCGCGCGCCGTGGGTCCCGGTGCTGCCGGTTCTGGCGATCATCACGTGCTGTTGGTTGATGTTGAACCTGACCGCGCTGACCTGGATCCGGTTCGGCATCTGGATGGTCATCGGTGTGATCGTGTACCTCTGCTACGGGCGCCACCATTCGTTGGTAGCCCAGCGAGCGGGTTAACTAACAGGGAAAGCGGTCATCGCCGTAGTTCGGGTCGCGATCTCTCTGCGTTCGGCTAGGACCAGCGTCGGTATGCATCCGAGCCGCCACATCGGGGTTTACAAAAATGGTAGCTATGTATAGACAAACGACAAAGGGCGCGATATAGTAAAGTTATCAAGTGACCGCACTTAGCGCAAGGAGGCCTTGGGGTGACCACAGGAATGTCAGAAACTTCGGAGATCGAAGTCGAGCAGTGGCGCGACAAGAAGCGCTACCTCTGGTTGATGGGCTTGATCGTGCCGACGGCATTGTTCGTCGTCATGCCGCTGGTCTGGGCCCTCAATCAGGCGGGTTGGCATGCAGCCGCGCAGGCGCCGTTCTGGATCGGTCCGATCCTGCTCTACCTCGTGCTGCCTGCACTGGACCTGCGGTACGGCCCTGACGGTCAGAACCCACCCGATGCGGTGATGGAGCGGCTGGAGAACGACAAGTACTACCGCTACTGCACCTATATCTTCATCCCATTCCAGTACGCCAGCGTGATCTTCGGGGCCTACCTTTTCACCGCGTCAAACCTCAGCTGGCTCGGATTCGACGGGTCGCTGGGCTGGCCGGCGAAGATCGGGTTGGCGCTGTCTGTGGGCGTGCTCGGAGGCGTCGGCATCAACACCGCCCACGAGATGGGCCACAAGAAAGACGAACTGGAACGCTGGCTTGCCAAGATCACCCTCGCGCAAACCGGCTACGGCCACTTTTACATCGAGCACAACCGTGGACACCACGTCCGAGTCGCCACGCCTGAGGATCCTGCCTCAGCCCGCTTCGGCGAGACATTCTGGGAGTTCCTA
>DAOUYK010000031.1 GCA_030666145.1 Mycolicibacterium sp.
CAGACCTATGTACCGGGCTACCGGCTGCTCAACGAGCCGCAGTTTGACGATCCGTCGATCAACTCCGGTGGGCAGGCAGTGGTCACGACATTTATCGAAGTGGAGGGTGCGGGTGACTACTTGCCGCCGTACGCTGGAAACCTGGACATCATGACCGCCGCGGCGACCAAGGTCGGCGAGGAGATCGCCAAGGAAGTCCTTGCGGCGACAACGGGAGGCCACGCATGAGTGTTTCCGAGGAGATCTACTTCAACCCCGTCTGGGACGTCCGGATGACCGATACGTCACTGCGCGACGGTAGTCATCACAAGCGCCACCAGTTCACCAAGGACGAGGTCGGCGCCATCGTTGAGGCGCTGGACACCGCCGGCGTTCCGGTCATCGAGGTCACCCACGGTGACGGGTTGGGTGGCTCGAGCTTCAACTACGGCTTCTCCAAGACTCCCGAGCAGGAGCTCATCAAGCTGGCGGCCGAGACCGCCAAGGAATCCAAGATCGCCTTTCTGATGTTGCCCGGCGTGGGCACCAAGGAGGACATCAAGGAGGCCCAGAACAACGGCGGGTCGATCTGCCGCATCGCCACCCACTGTACCGAGGCCGATGTCTCCATCCAGCATTTTAGGCTGGCTCGTGAGCTGGGTCTGGAGACGGTCGGTTTTCTGATGATGAGCCATACAATCCCCGCAGCGAAACTGGCTGCTCAGGCCAGGATCATGGCCGATGCCGGCTGCCAGTGCGTTTACGTCGTGGATTCTGCCGGCGCGCTGGTGCTCGAGGGTGTCGCGGAACGGGTTTCGGCTCTGGTCGCCGAACTCGGTGATGATGCACAGGTTGGCTTCCACGGCCACGAGAACCTGGGGCTTGGCGTGGCCAACTCGATCGAGGCCGTACGTGCGGGCGCAAAGCAGATCGATGGCTCTTGCCGCCGGTTCGGGGCCGGCGCGGGCAACGCGCCGGTGGAAGCGCTGATCGGGGTATTCGACAAGATCGGCGTAAAAACGGGCATCGACTTTTTCGACATCGCCGACGCCGCCGAAGAGGTCGTGGCACCAGCGATGCCCGCCGAATGCCTGCTGGACCGCAATGCACTGATCATGGGCTACTCCGGGGTCTACTCCAGCTTCCTCAAGCACGCCATCCGTCAATCCGAGCGCTATGGGGTGCCTGCGCACAAACTGTTGCACCGTGCCGGACAACGCAAACTCATCGGCGGACAAGAAGACCAACTCATCGACATCGCGCTTGAGATCAAGCGCGAGATGGATGCGTCAACCTAGGCGTTTCACGCAACGTCACACCCGCCGGGCACGATGGGGGCATGGCGTCACGAGCCGAGGCCCAGGCGATCCTCGAACAACTGGCCGGTCCGGACGCGCTGCTGCGCGACGACCAGTGGTTGGCGATCGAGGCGTTGGTCGTGCACCGCCGTCGGGCGCTTGTCGTTCAGCGCACGGGCTGGGGGAAGTCGGCTGTGTACTTCATCGCCGCCAAACTGTTGCGCGCCCAGGGGCACGGAGCCACCGTGATCGTGTCACCGTTGCTGGCGCTCATGCGCAACCAGGTCGCTGCCGCCGACCGTGCCGGTGTGCACGCCGCCACCATCAACTCCAGCAACGTGACCGATTGGGCCGACATCCATCAGCGGGTTCGCGGCGGCGAGCTCGACGTGCTGCTCGTCAGCCCGGAGCGGTTGAACAATCCCGAATTTCGCGACGAGGTGCTGCCGGCGCTGGCGCGCGACGCTGGGTTGGTCGTCGTAGACGAGGCGCATTGCGTGTCGGACTGGGGCCATGACTTCAGGCCCGACTATCGGCGTATCCAGACACTGATCGGCGAGCTCGGGGCCGACGTGCCGGTGCTGGCCACTACCGCCACAGCCAACGACCGCGTCGTCGCCGACGTCGCCACTCAATTGGGTGTCGGTGGTTCTGAGGCTCCGGGAGATACGCTGGTGCTCCGCGGTGGACTGGACCGGGAATCGCTGCGACTGTCGGTGGTGAACGCGGGAAATCCGGCGCAGCGCGCGGCATGGCTTGCTGCACAAATCGATTCACTTCCCGGTTCTGGAATCGTGTACACGTTGACTGTTGCGCAGGCACACGATATTGCGGCGCTGTTGCGCGAGCGGGGCCACCAGGTCTCGGCTTACACCGGATCCACCGAAGCGGCTGAACGCGAGCATCTTGAGGCGGATCTACTGGCCAACCGGGTCAAGGCGCTCATCGCCACATCTGCGCTGGGCATGGGATTCGACAAGCCTGACCTCGGCTTCGTCGTGCACCTGGGTGCGCCGTCATCGCCGATCGCCTACTACCAGCAGGTCGGCCGCGCAGGCCGGTCCACGGCCAGCGCCGAGGTGATCCTGTTGCCCGGACGTGAAGACCAGGATGTATGGCGGTATTTTGCGTCGATCGCGTTTCCATCAGAACTAATGGTGCGCAACGTCATTGAGGCACTTGATCAGGAGCACCCACAGTCGACGCCCGCGCTGGAGCCACTTGTCGATCTTGGAAGGTCCCGGTTGGAGATGGTCCTCAAGGTGCTTGACGTGGACGGGGCGGTGCGTCGGGTGAAGGGTGGCTGGATCGGGACCGGTGCGCAGTGGGAGTACGACGAGCCGCGCTACCGCACCCTTGATGACGCCCGCAGACGCGAACAGCAGGCGATGCTCGACTACCAGGCAACGCGTGGCTGCCGGATGGCATTCCTGCGCCGCCAACTCGACGATCCGGAGCTCGGCGGCAGCGGCGAGCGATGCGAGCGGTGCGATAACTGCACCGGTGACCGCTTCGGTAGCGATGTCGATGCGACCGCGGCCGAGGACACCCGGGAGCGGCTGATGCGGCCCGGAGTCGAGATCGCCCCGCGCAAGCTCTGGCCTTCCGGGCTGGGCAGGCTCGGTGTCGATTTGGGCGGGAAGATCGGCGATGGGCCCGCACCGGGACGGGTCCTTGGCCGGCTGACCGACCTGGGGTGGGGCGCTCGACTGCGCAGACTTCTCGACGAACCTGACGCCGAGGTGTCCGAGGACGTTGTGCAGGCCGCAGTGAAGGTGCTGGCGTCCTGGGATTGGGCGACCAGGCCGGCCGCCGTTATGGCGCTGGACTCTGAGGCCCATCCGCTGTTGATCTCCTCGCTGGCGCGCAAGCTGGCCGAGTTGGGTCGGCTTGCCGATCTCGGAACCCTGCGGTACGCGCCGGATCGCAGGCCGGTAACCGCTGCGAATTCCGCGTATCGCGTTGCAGCGTTGCACCAGTTGTGGTCGTCACCGGATGCGGACTTGGTCCATGCTGCGGGTGGGCCGGTGCTACTGGTAGACGACATGACCGACACCGGATGGACAATGACCATGGCCGCGCGGATGGTGCGCGCCGCGGGCGCACCCGAGGTACTTCCCTTCGCACTGGCAGCCACTAATTGAGGCGTGCGGGGTCGGCCTGCTCCGGTCGCCAGAATCTCTAGGCGAGCCTTCATTTGACGGCGTCCGGCTTGTTTGACAGTGTCCGGTTGTTTGACAGCGTCAATGATTCAGCCATAGCGTCGGCGAGTCATGTTGGCCTACCTCGCGCTCGATCCGGAGCAGTCGCTGGCATCCGTTCCCGCCTACGCTCGGCGCGCGGAACGGCTCGGTTTTGCCGGACTGCACGTTCCCGAGACCATCCACGACTCCCTGGCGGTGGCTCTGCTCGCGCTGGAACACACCACCGAGGTCACCGTCCGCACTGCCGTCACGCTTGCGTTCGTCCGTAGTCCGACCCTCGTCGCCTACGTCGCCTGGGACCTATCGGAACTGTCGGGAGGGCGGTTCGAACTGGGCCTGGGCAGCCAGATCAAACAGAACATCAGGGACCGCTTCGGGATGGAGTGGACTGAACCGGTCGAGCGGATGCGGGACTACCTCGGTGCGCTGCACGCTCTGTTCGAAGCGTTCGGAACCGGTGGGACGCTTCGCTTCGAGGGCACGCACTACCGGTTGACGCGCATGCAGCCCTACTTCAATCCAGGCCCCAGCCAAACGGCGGCACCGCCGATTTGGCTGGGCGCGGTGAACGCCGGCATGTGTGAACTTGCCGGGGAGGTCGCCGCCGGGGTCGTGACCCACTCCACCAACTCCGAGCCCGACCACTTGCACAACGTGGTCCGTCCCGCGCTCCAGCAAGGCGCGGCCACGTCCGGGCGGACGACCCCGGCCTCCGTCATCGCATCGCCTGCCATCGCTACGGGTGTCGACGACGCCGCGGTCGCCGCCGAGCGGCAACGACACCGTCAGCTGTTGGCGTTCCTGTATTCGACACCGGCCTACGCGCCGGCGTTGATCAAGCGGGGATGGACGGACCTGCCCGAACGCCTCCGCGAGCTGGTAAGAGCGCAGCAGTGGGACCGGCTACCCGCGGTGCTGACCGACGATGTCGTCGACGAGTTCGTCGTGTGCGCGCGCTACGACGAGTTGCCGCGGATGCTCGCATCCCGCTTCGGGGCGGTGGCTGATGGCATCGTGCTGCCTCCGCTGCGCGGCGACAGCGACGTTGGGATCGAGGCCTGTGTGGCAGCGCTTGCCGCTCAGTGATTCGAGTCGAATGAGAATGACCGATGTGTTGCGTGTGGAATCCAGTCAGATCTCCAGTGCTGCGCCCACCGCGGCCGCATCAATAAACGCAACACAGACCGGCCAGGCCGAATTGGTATGCCGGGCAAGCGCATTGGGTGGCGAATCGGTGTCACCGAGTCCCTTCCCGTCGGGCCGGGGCATTCGCTGCATCGCCACCGAGTTGAGCTGTCAGCGCCTTCGCTGAAGCTATCAATCCGTCTGCATGCCGTCTGATTTCGACGTCAGTAAGGGCGCGGCCGATCTGTAGGGACATCACCATTGCTTGACGTTGGTGGTGGTCGAAGACGGGGGCGGAGATGACGCTGATATCCGAACGGGTGTTGCGGCGTTGTCCGCCTTCGTTGCTCTCGCTGCTTAGGTACACCCGCTCGCCGACATCGGAGATCATCTCGCCAAGCAAGGCCCGCAATTCCTGCGGCAGCTCGCTCGACATGCCCGCCATCATTGCGTAAAGCCGCCGTCCACTCGGGGTGAGGCGCTCGACGAGGTAGCCCGCTGCGCGACATTCGGTGATCACCCGATCAAGCCGTGCGGTGTCGGTGCGTAGCGGGATCGTAGGTTCCTTGGAGAGCCAGGCGCGCAAGGCCTCGTCGTCCCACAACACGAACATCAGGCCTACCGGCGGAGCGAATGGATAACTTTGGCCGACCCGGACGCCGGAGTCGGCTCCGGGCGGGCTGACCAGTTCCAGCAGCGTGATGCGGTCATCCACTACCGCGGACAGGGCCGCGGTAGTGGCATAGGTCGTCGACAGCCGGCGCAGTTCCTCCCGTGCCGCAGGGTTGACCCGCATCGACTCTTGCGCGGTGTGCCCGATCGTGATCAGTGCTGGGCCGAGTCGGTACGTCTTGTCCTTTCCGTCGCGTACGAGGTAGCCCGCTGCCGTCAGTGTGGTGAGGATGCCTAGACAGGTGGGCTTGCTCAATCTCAAGCGGCGGGCCAGGTCGGACAGGCCGAACCGGTCGTGCGGATGTTCGGACAGAAAATCGAGAATAGTGATGACGCGCTCGGTTGGCGGAGACGCCCGGCCGGCGCTGCTCAGTGGCACACCACTTGGTGGCGCATTCGGCTCCCGCATGACCCGCCCGTTGACTGGAATTGGAACGCGTTCTAGTGTCGGGTCAGAAACTCTACCACTACGGTTCAATATTGGACCGATGAGAGGCGTCAGTGCCGATGTATTCCCAGCCGTTGGCCGAGGCCATCGCCGAGGCCGAGACCCTGGTCGCCGCAGCTCCATTCATCGAGTCCGAGGCTGACCTCCTCGAGGGTTTGCAGTACCTGGCCGGCTGCATCGCAGCTTGTACGCAGGTGGCGTTCGACTACGACCGCGACCATCCGTTCCTGCACACCGGCACCGGTCCCTTCACCAAGATGGGCCTGGACAACCCGGACACGATGTACTTCGGTACGCGTGTCCAACCCGGCCACGAGTACGTCGTGACGGGTACCCGCGGCACCACCACCGACGTGAGTTTTCAACTGCTGGGCGGCGAATACACCGACGACAACGTGCCCGACAGTGAAACGGCGTTCGACGACCGCAGGCTTGATATCGCCGACAACGGTACCTTCGAGTGGCGATTCACACCCGCAGGTCCGGCTCAACTCGTCATCCGTGAGGTGTACAACGACTGGTCGGCGCGGCGCGGGACCTTCTCGATAGCCCGGACCGACACCCTAGGCACTGCCCCGCCCGCGCTGACCCGTGAGTTGATCGAAAAACGTTATGCTGTAGCGGGTAAACAACTGGTCCAGCGAGTCAAGACCTGGCTGCAGTTCCCGCAGTGGTTCTATACAGACAACCCGGCAAACACAATGGTTTCGCCGCGCCTCACGCCGGGCGGGCTGGCCACCCAGTATTCGTCAGCTGGACAGTTCGACCTGGCCGAGGACCAGGCGCTGGTCATCACCCTGCCCGTCACCGACGCACCGTACCTCGGGTTCCAACTCGGCAGCCTTTGGTACATCTCGTTGGATTACATCAACCATCAGACTTCGCTGAACGGCACTCAGGCCCAAGCGGATCCAGACAACATGATTCGCATAGTGGTATCTGACAAGAACCCGGGCGTAGCCAACTGGGTCGAGACACTGGGGCACCGCAGAGGTTTTCTGCAGTTTCGCTGGCAGCGGGTCTCCCGCAAGCTGAGTGAGGCCGACGCCCCGACCGTGGACCTTGTTGAGGTCGATAAGGTGCCCGAGGCGCTACCATACTTCGAGTCGAACAAGATCTCCATGGATGACTGGCGTGCTCGGATCGCATTGCGTCAGAGGCATATTGGCGAAAGAATGGTGGGATAGCACATGCCTGATTCCGGACGGCTTCTGGCGGGCAAGGTTGTCGTCATCAGTGGCGTCGGACCTGCGTTGGGAACCAGCCTGGCCCGTCGGTGTGCCGAGAGTGGAGCAGATCTGGTCCTGGCCGCTCGAACTGTCGAGCGGTTGGAAGAGGTCGCCAAGCAGGTCGCCGACCTCGGTCGGCGTGCCGTGTCCATCGGCACTGACATCACCGACGAGGCTCAGGTGAGCAATCTCGTCGAGGAGTCCATGAAGGCCTACGGCAGGGTTGACGTGCTGATCAATAATGCTTTCCGAGTTCCTTCGATGAAGCCATTGGCCAACAACACATTCGAGCATATGCGTGGGGCTATCGAGTTGACCGTGTTCGGAGCGCTGCGAATGATCCAGAGTTTAACTCCGGCCCTCGCTGAGTCCAAAGGCTCTGTAGTCAACGTGAACTCAATGGTTGTGCGGCATTCACAGGCAAAGTATGGCGCGTACAAGATGGCCAAATCCGCGCTGCTGGCAATGTCGCAATCGCTGGCCACGGAGCTGGGAGAGCAAGGTATCCGCGTGAATTCGGTTCTTCCCGGCTATATCTGGGGCGGCACGCTGGAAAGCTACTTCAGCCATCAGGCGCGCAAGTACGGCACCACCGTCGATGAGATCTACCAAGCCACCGCGGCATCCTCTGACCTCAAACGGCTGCCCACCGAAGACGAGGTGGCTTCGGCAATCCTGTTCATGGCCAGTGACCTATCCAGCGGCATCACCGGCCAGGCTCTGGACGTGAACTGTGGGGAGTACAAAGCATGACCGCGCCGCGCACCGATGTGGGTACCGTCGAGAATCTGCATGACTCAGCGGTGAAGGCCTGCGGGCTAGATGACTTTGGTATCGAAGACGACAACTACCGCGAAGCGCTCAGGATGCTGCTCGAGTCATTCCGCCGCGACGCTGACCTGACCGAGTTGGGCAGCAAGATGCACCGCTTCTTTGTCAGAAATGCCTTGGTCGCCCGGTTGGTTTCGGAGGCGGCATTCAAGCAGTACCCCCAGCACGCCGAGGTGAGCATTCAGCGTCCGATCTTCGTGACCGGACTGCCACGCACGGGCACCACCCTCATTCATCGGCTACTCACCGCCGACCCGGCGCACCAGGGCCTCGAGCTCTGGCTCGCAGAGTTCCCGCAGCCTCGGCCCCCGCGTGAAACCTGGTCGCAAAAACCGGTTTTCCAACAACTCGATGCTCAGTTCAGTAAGGCGCACGAGGAGAATCCCGACTACACCGGGCTGCACTACATGACCGCTGACGAGGTGGAGGAGTGCTGGCAGTTGCTTCGCCAGTCTCTGCACTCGGTCTCCTATGAGACGCTGGCGCACCTGCCGACCTACTCGCAATGGCTTGCGCGACAGGACTGGACGAAGTCGTATCAGCGGCATCGGAAGAACCTTCAGCTGATCGGGCTTAACGACCGCGAGAAGCGTTGGGTGCTCAAGAATCCCAGCCACCTGTTCGCGCTCGATGCATTGTTCGCGGCGTACCCCGACGCGCTGGTGGTGCAGTGTCACCGGCCGGCTGAGACAATCATGGCGTCGATGTGTTCATTGGCGGAGCACACCACCGAAGGCTGGTCGAACAGCTTCTCCGGCGAGGTGATCGGGCAGGATTCGTTGGAGACCTGGTCGCGAGGTTTTCACTTGTTCGATGCTGAGCGTGCAAAGCACGATGCGGCACAGTTCTGCGATGTCGACTACTTCGAGTTCATCAAGGATCCGATAGCCGCGGTCGAAGGCATCTACCGACAGTTCGACATCGACTTCACCGATGCGGCCCGCGCGGCGATGACCGATATGCACGCTGAGAGCCAGAAGGGTCCGCGCGCTCCCAAACACACATACGCGCTGGCCGATTATGGCCTGACCGATGAACAGGTCAGGGAGCAGTTCAAGGGCCGCTGAGGCGTGCCTCGTTCAGCCGTCACCTGGGAATGGGGCCGAGGAGACTTCCTCCAAGCAACCTTCCGCCACGGCGTGCCGGATGCTGTCTGTCAACCGCGGGCAGGAGCGCGCTCTCGCCGGGTCTCCGCCGGACTCGCGGATCTCGGTGAAATGTGCACAATGTTCGGTGGCTTCGGAGTTCCACTGCACCGCCGTGTGCTCGGGGCCGAGCTTCTTGACCGCAACCGCGACATGGCAGAAGCGGCAGTCGATGGGCACCAGCCCGGAAGTGAGGTATCGCTCACGGTCGCGCAGGGTGCTCTCTCGCACCGCGGCGGCCCGGTCGGGATCGGAGGCGAAATCTGGTGCCTTGCGCCACGATCCGTTACTGCCGCCGACGAAGCCTGGAGGGGGGCCGTGTTCGTGCTCCGCATCGTGGCCACCGTGCAGCAGGAGCATTGACCGAGCGAGCCGATCCACATCCACCTGCGGGCTCATGTTGCTTGCTTCTCAGCTTCCAGGGTCTGCAGATTTTCTTCGACCTCGACCTGCCATTTCTCGACTGCTGCGGTGGTGTCGACCTCCACCTCGAAGCGGTCGGTCATGTCGGGGGTGACGTCGGCGACGTCGACGTAAAACTGCTCATACCAACGCCGCATCTGATACACCGCGCCGTCCTCCTCGACCAGCAGCGGGTTGTCGATGCGGGTCTTGTGCGTCCAGATTTCTACGTCTTGTAGGAAGCCCTTGCTCACACCGTCGGTGAAGTTCGTGGACAGCTTCTCGGTGGTCTTGTCGTCGAGGCCTTTGGGCTTCTCGACGATGACTCCCCACTGCAGCACGAACGAGTCCGGGCTGACCGGATAATGGCAGTTGATCAGGATCGACTCGGCCTTGTAGCCGCCGTAGTTGTTGTGTAGCCAGTTGATCATGAACGAGGGCCCGAAATAACTGGCCTCCGAGTCCAGATGCGCTTCACCGTAGGCGGTACCCATGTCCTGCACGTCTGGTCTGCCCACGTTGTGCAGGTACTGGCTGGCGATGTGATCTTCGAAGACGTTCTTGAAGTACGTCGGCAGCCCGAGGTGGATGTAGAAGAAGTGTGCCATGTCAGTGACGTTGTCGATGATCTCGCGGCAGTTGGAGCCCTCG
The DNA here is from genome assembly GCA_030666145.1 of Mycolicibacterium sp. GTDB lineage: Bacteria > Actinomycetota > Actinomycetes > Mycobacteriales > Mycobacteriaceae > Mycobacterium. The sequence goes on from DAOUYK010000031.1 coordinate 9,985, forward strand.
ATGAGCAGCGTGTTCCACTGCCAGTCAGTCCAGTTGTCGTCGGCGAACTCGGGTATCTCGGGGATGCGAACCTCGGGTGGCGGCGGGTTGCCTTCGGGGTCGTGCCAGACAAACAGCAAGCCGCCCCTGACGTCGGTCTGCCAGGCCCGGGTTCGCGCCATTCTAGGCGTGCGCTTGGCGTAGGGAACCAGCTTGCATTTACCGTCGCCGCCCCAACGCCAGTCGTGGAACGGGCAGGCGACCTCGTCGCCCTTGATGGTGCCCTGGGCAAGGTTGCCGCCCATGTGACGGCAGTAGCCGTCGAGCACCCGGAGCTCGCCCTGGGAGTCGGCGAACACCACGAGCATGGTGCCGAAGACCTCGACGCCGTGCGGGTTGCCGTCCCGGAAGTTCTTGAACGGGCCTAGGCAGTGCCAGCCTCTTGCGTACCGGTCGGGCAGAATGCCGGTGTCGATCTCACGAACGCCTGCGGTTTCGGTGCTCACCTGGGCCTCCCAACGATGTGTCTATAATTAGAACACGTTACAGTTTTAGTGCTCGTGAGCGCAATCCCATCGCTATTTGGTTGCCAGACTTAGTCCTGCCAACCCGAGTGGATGTAGGTGTCGGCGACCCGCGCGGCGCGCTTGAGCGCGACCTCGGTATGCCCGCCGACATAGAACGGCACTCCGCACCATTCGAATTCCTCGGGTGCCTAGCCGATCCCCACACCGAATCCGAACCGGTTCCCAATGAGGTTGGCAACCGACCCAACCTTCCTGGCCAGCAGCAACGGGTTGCGCGAACCCAGCTTCATTACGTTGTTGTAGAAACGCAGCGTGGACGTCACCGCACCCGTCCCATCGCGATGCTGCACGTGTACTGCATTTATGGTGTCGGCTTGCCTTCTTTGTCCGCACCGACGACCCACATCGAGAAGTACTGGGCGCCGCCGCCGTACGCGTGGCCTAGTGCTTTACGTGCGCCCTTGACCTGGTGGTCGCCGCCCTTACCCATCACCTGGATGGCGGACTCGGCGAAGCGAATCATGCCTGACGCCCCGATCGGGTTTGAACAGAGAACGCCGCCGGAGGGATTAAACGGAATGCGGCCCTCCATCGCGGTTTCGCCGGCCTCGGTGAGCTTCCACCCGGCGCCTTCCTGCGCGAAGCCGAGACTCTCCAGCCACATCGGCTCGTACCATGAAAACGGTACGTACACCTCCGCGACGTCAATCTCATCGATTGGGCTGGTGATCCCGGCGGCCTTCCACAGGGCTGCGGCGGCGTCCCGACTTGCCTGCGGGTTGACCTGGTCGCGGCCGGCGTAGGCCAGCGGTTCAGTACGCAGTGCGGTGGCGTGAATCCACGCGACCGGATGACCCTTGGCTACTAGGGCGTCGGCGCTCGGCTTGTCACCGATGACCATCGCCGCGGCGCCGTCAGATGAGGGACAGGTCTCGTCGTAGCGGATTGGGTCCCACAGCATAGGGGACTCCATCACCTTTTCCAGCGTGATGTCGGGTTGATGCAGATGGGCCAGCGGATTCCTCGTGCCGTTGAGCCGGTCTTTCACCGCCACCAACGCGCCGATGTGGGATGGTGCTCTGGAGCGGCGGATGTAGGCGCGGATATGCGGTGCAAAGTAGCCGCCCGCACCGGCACCGACGGGTTTGGTGAACGGCACCGGAATGCTCAGCGCCCACATGGCATTGGACTCAGACTGCTTCTCCCAGGCCATGGTCAGAACGCGCCGGTACTTGTTCGACTGGACCAGGCTGGCGGCCACGACCGCTGTCGAGCCGCCCACCGAACCGGCGGTATGCACCCGTATCAACGGCTTACCAGTCGCGCCGGTGGCGTCGGCCATGAACAGCTCGGGCATCATGACGCCCTCGAAGAAGTCCGGCGCCTTGCCTACGACGACTGCGTCGATATCGGCCATCGTGCAACCGGCGTCTGCCAATGCCCGATCGATCGCCTCGCGCACCAGGCCGTTCATCGAGACGTCCTTGCGCTTTGCGACGTACTTCGTCTGTCCGGTGCCCAAGACAGCGACGAGGTTCTTCCCAGTTTTTGCAGCCATCAGGCTTCTCCTTCAAGCACGGCCACCAGATTCTGTTGCAGCGCAGGTCCGCTCGTCGCATGGGCTAGCACCCTTGAGGCGTTGCCGTCGAAGATATGCCGGGCGGCGAAACCGATGCGCTCTAGACCCGCCGAGAACATGGGGTTCGCCGACAGCGCTCCACCCGATGGATTGATCGTGGTGCTCTCGGGCAGACCGATCGCCTCTTTGAGGATGAGCTGCTGATGACTGAACGGGGCATAGAGCTCGGCAATCTCAATGGAGGAGTTATCCCCGCCAGTGGCCGCGTGCGCCGATGCCGCGGCCGAAGGCGAGATGGTCAGATCGCGAGCGCCCAGCACGGGCGTCTCGATCCGGTGCTCGAACCCGGTGATCCACGCCGGTCGCTCCCGCAGCTCGCGGGCCCGGTCGCCGGCTGCGAGCACGATCGCTGAGGCACCGTCGGTGATCGGCGCGATATCGTGGCGGCGCAACGGATCTGCGAAGTATGGGCGCTCCAACAGGTCCTCGACGCTGTCGGCGGCCTCTAGTGAGTCCACTCGTGGCGAGGCCGTCATCGCATCCAATGCGACCTTAGCCATTTGCTCGGCGGTCCACTTTCCCGAGTCCAGTCCGAAGCGGGCCTGCAGTCCAGCCATGCTGACCGAGTCGGGCCACAATGGAGCGACGGTGTAGGGGTCGGTCTGTAGCGCCAGCACTCGGCGCAGTGTGCCCGCGGAGGACTTACCGAAGCCGTACACCAGCGCGGTGTCAATCTCGCCGGTCAACAACTTGATGTAGGCCTCATACAACGCCCAGGCGGCGTCCATCTCCACGTGAGATTCGTTGATCGGCGGCACGGCCCCAATGGAGTCGATCGCGGAGATGAACGAAAATGCTCGCCCGGCGAGGTAGTCCGAGGACCCAGAGCACCAGAATCCGATGTCGGTCTGCTTGATGCCCAGCTCGGCGTAGATTGATGCGAAACATGGCATCAGCATCTCGACGCCGTTGGTAGTGCCATCCGTCCGGCGCACATGCGGTGCGTGCGCGAACCCGACTACAGCTATGTCAGTCATGGAATTCGTTCCTTTTACAGGTGATGCTTGTAGGAGTCGTAGTCGGCGTCAGGCTCACCAGTCGGCCGGAAGTACTCGATGTTGTCGATGCCCAGGTCCCACTCGTCGCGAGGCTTCCAGACGGCCTTTACCCGCATGCCCATCCGGACCTGGTCGGCGTCGATGTCGGAAACCACGTGTAGGACCGCAATGTCGGCGCCGTCGAGCAGTACGTATGCCACGACATAGGGCGGCGTGATCCGTTGTCCGGCGAACGGGATGTTGATGATCGCGAACGTGGTCACCGTGCCCTCGTCGGACAGTTCGATGAACTCGTCGAATGGCTGGCCAGTACCCGGATCCGCTTCGCGTGCAGGGAAATACACTGCTCCAGGTTCCTCCGCGGGTCCGCTGCGCGTCCGCCCGCCGATGAGTTTGCCTTGCTGGAGCGCACGCAGAAAGGCGCTTTCGGGAAGTGACGCCGTGTGCTGGATTTCGATGCTGCTGGGCGAGACCAGGATGGTCACCGGGTCCAGGTCTTCGGCCGGTGGGGGCGTTTCCTCGGCTGGCTCTGGCAAATCGCCGAGGGCGAAGTATGCGATGTCGGTGATGGCGCCGACTGTCTCGGCCCGCCAGTGCGCATGAACGCGGGCGCCGGTGCTGATGGATTCTGAGGATCCGGCGGCTCCGACATCAATGGCGTGCAGCAGCGGGGTGTCGGCCCCGTCGAGGGTAATCAGTGCCCAGGCAAACGGACGGTCCAGCGGCTGGCCTTCGAGCGGTTCGGGCTGCCATGTCCACGAGACGACCGTGCCGACACTGGACACCGGTACGGTCTGCGTCAATTGTTCGTAGGTGACGGGGTCGTATTCGGTGGGTGGAACATGCACCCGGCCATCGGACCCGCACACCCCGAGAATGCGTCGCTTGCGCAGGGCGGTGAAGAACTCACTGAGGAGTGGGCCTACTGAACGGGTGTAGTCGAAGGACAACTTCAACGGAGCCGAGAGTGGAGGCTTATGGGGATCGATCTGGACCGGGCTGCTGTGGCTGGTGGTCACAGCATCGAGTAGAACAGGTTCTAAGAATGGTTTCAAGCGAGGATATTGACAGCCGTACCGGGTTGTCTGAAAGGTGGCGGGAATGAAGTTAGGACTCCAACTCGGCTATTGGGGGGCACAGCCACCGACGAATGCGCGGGAACTCGTCGCCGCTGCCGAGGGCGCCGGGTTCGACACGGTGTTCACCGCTGAGGCGTGGGGATCGGATGCGTTCACCCCGCTGGCCTGGTGGGGGTCGGACACCAGCCGGATGCGGCTGGGCACCTCGGTGGTGCAGTTGTCCGCGCGCACGCCGACTGCCTGCGCGATGGCCTCGCTGACCCTGGATCACCTCTCGGGAGGACGGCACATCCTCGGGTTGGGTGTGTCCGGTCCGCAGGTTGTCGAGGGTTGGTACGGGCAACGGTTTCCCAGGCCATTGGCCCGAACGCGCGAGTACATCGACATCATTCGGCAAGTGTGGGCGCGGGAAGAAGTGGTGAGCAGCGAGGGCCCGCACTATCGGCTGCCGCTTTCCGGCGAGGGCACTACCGGACTGGGCAAGGCGCTCAAGCCGATCACACATCCGCTGCGCGCCGACATTCCGATCATGCTGGGCGCCGAGGGGCCCAAGAATGTAGCGTTGTCCGCCGAGATCTGCGATGGCTGGCTGCCGATCTTCTACTCCCCGCGAATGGCCGATACCTACAACGAATGGCTCGACGAGGGTTTCGCGCGCCCGGGCGCTCGGCGCAGCCGAGAAGATTTCGAGATCTGCGCGACGGCCAACATCGTGATCACCGAAGACCGCAGTGCTGCGTTCGAGGCAATGAAGCCCTATTTGGCGCTCTACATGGGCGGGATGGGCGCCGAGGACACAAATTTCCATGCCGAGGTCTACCGGCGAATGGGCTATGCCGAAGTGGTGGATGAGGTCACAGCTTTGTTTCGCTCGGGCCGTCAGGACGGGAAAGACCTAGCAGCGACGGTGATCCCCGACGAGTTGGTCGACGACGCCATGATCGTCGGTGACCTCAACTACGTCCGCGAGCAGATAAAGGTGTGGGAGGCCGCCGGCGTGACGATGATGGTGATAACGGGCCGAAGCGCTGAGCAAATTGAGGAATTGGCGGCGCTGGCCTCGGGCTAGATCTAGACACTTCTTGCAGGGTGTCTAGAACAGGTTCTAGATTGTTGGTGTGACCGACCCCACTTTGTCTTCGCGCGAGCGCTCATCCGAACCCACGCCAGTCGTCCAACACACCATCGCCGGCACCGTGTTGACAATGCCGGTCCGGGTTCGCACCGCCCATCAGCACACCGCAATGTTCGTCGTTGACGCGCAAGCCGCGCAACGGATGATCGATTACAGCGGCCTGCAGGTGTGCCGCTTCCGGAAGGGCCGGGCGCTGGTGGTGTTGATGCTGATGCGCTACGAGGACTCCGATCTCGGCCAGTACTACGAATACGGCACCAATGTGATGGTGAATCCACCGGGAACTCCGGCGTCGGGGGCCACCGCTTTGGCTGCGCTGCGGTCGGCAGGCGCTTTCGTCCATCACCTTCCCGTCGACCAGTCCTTCACTTTGGAAGCTGGCCGGACGATCTGGGGTTATCCGAAGGTGCTAGCTGATTTCACCGTTCGTAACGGGCGTAGGTTCGGATTCGACGTAGCCATCGACGGACAACTGGCGGTGAGTATGGAATTTCGGCCTGGCCTGCCTGTGCCGTCAGCGTTCACCGCGCGTAAGCAGTTGCACAACACGTATTCCCACTTGGACGGCGTGACTCGGGAAACTCCGGGGGAAATTTTGCTCAGCGGGGTGCGCTACCGACCCGGTGGTGTCGAGGTTCGCCTTGGTGGTCACCCCTACGCAGCCGAACTCGCCACGTTGGGCTTGCCCAAGCGTGCGATGCTCTCGAGCTCGGCGGTCAACGTAGACATGTCCTTCGGTAACAGCCGCCTGATTTGAGCCTAAACACAGATCCCAGGAGTGCGCCATGACCCCCACATCCCACGTTGTCGAAGCTGGTCTGGATGTCGAGCTCGCTGATGGCCGCTTCTATGCCGACGGGCCGGCAGCGCGCGAAGCATACAAATGGATGCGACACAACCAGCCGGTCTTCCGAGACAGTAACGGGCTCGCCGCGGCCACCACCCACCGAGCGGTGCTCGACGCCGAACGAGACCCCGAACTGTTCTCTAGTGCCGGCGGTATCCGTCCCGACCAGCCGGCGATGCCGTACATGATCGAGATGGACGATCCGGGACATCTGTTGCGTCGCAAGCTCGTCAACGCAGGCTTCACCCGCAAGAGGGTGATGGACAAGCTTGCCTCGATCGACACGTTGTGCGACACGCTGATCGACGGGGTGTGTGAGCGCGGCGAGTGCGACTTCGTCCGGGATATCGCCGCGCCGCTGCCGATGGCGGTCATCGGTGACATGCTCGGGGTGCTCCCGCAGGACCGCGAGATGCTGCTCAAGTGGTCCGACGACCTCGTTGGCGGGCTCAGCTCGCATATGGACGAACTGGCGATGCAGCATGTGATGGAGACGTTCGCCGCCTACACCGCATTCACGATGGACGTCATCGCGAAGCGGCGCGCTGACCCCACCGACGACTTGTGCTCGATCCTGGTGAACTCCGAGGTCGAGGGCCAACGGATGGACGACAACGAGATCGTCATGGAAACCCTGCTGATCCTCATCGGTGGTGACGAAACCACCCGCCACACTCTGTCGGGGGGCACCGAGCAACTGCTGAGGCACCGTGATCAATGGGACAGCCTGGCCGCTGACCGGTCGCTCTTGCCGGGCGCCGTGGAGGAGATGCTGCGCTGGACGTCACCTATCAAGAACATGTGCCGGACCGTCACCTCGGACACCGAATTACATGGGACCGCGCTACGCAAGGACGAAAAGATCATGCTGATGTTCGAGTCCGCCAATTTCGACGAGGCGGTTTTCGACAATCCCGAACACTTCGATATAAACCGGAAACCCAACAATCACTTGGCCTTTGGCTTCGGCACGCACTTCTGTTTGGGCAACCAGCTCGCGCGCCTTGAGCTGTCGCGGATGACCAGCCATGTGCTTGAACGCCTACCTGACCTGCGGCTCGCCGAGGGTGCGGAGGTACCGCTGCGGCCAGCCAACTTCGTCAGCGGCCCCGAAGCCATGCCCGTGGTATTCACCCCGACGCAGCCCGTATTGGCCTGACTCTTGCCGTCGAGAGTCCTTAAGAGCTGTCCAGTGGTGCCCTGACCCATGACCCATAAGGTGACCGAGTTGCTCGTCGACGGTGAGTTGACGGCCGGGGGCGGTGGTACTTTCACGACGATCAATCCGGCCACCGAAGAGCCTTTGGGTGAGGCGGCCGACGCCACCAGACACGACATGGACCGCGCGATCGCCGCCGCGCGTGCGGCGTTCGACGAATCGGACTGGTCGCGCAATGTTGAGTTGCGGGTGCACTGCCTGCGCCAGCTACGCGCAGCGTTGATCGGGGAGACCGAGGCGTTGCGCGCGGTCACCGTCGCGGAGGTGGGAACGCCCATCGCCTTGACGTACAAGGGGCAGCTTGAGGTGCCGGTCAATGATCTCGCGATCCCGGCTGATACCGCCGAAAACTATTCCTGGCGTGAGGATTTGGGTGCAGCAACCCCGCTGGGTATCCACACCGGGCGCACGATCGTGCGCGAACCCTTTGGCGTCGTCGGCGCTGTCACGCCCTGGAACTTTCCGCACCAGATCAACCTGGCCAAGCTCGGACCAGCATTGGCCGCTGGCAACACCGCGGTGCTCAAGCCTGCTCCCGACACGCCGTGGTGCGCCGCGGAGGTAGCTCGCGTCATCGCCGAAAAAACCGACTTCCCCCCCGGCGTGGTCAACGTCGTGACGTCAAGTGACCATCAGGTCGGCGCCCAGCTTGTGGGGGATCCGCGGGTTGATCTGGTGTCGTTCACTGGGTCGACGGCAACTGGCCGAACGGTGATGACCACAGCGGCGCAGACGGTCAAGAAGGTATCTCTGGAGCTAGGCGGCAAGTCCGCGTTCATCGTGCTGGACGATGCCGACTTGGCCTCAGCGTGTTCGGCGGCGGCATTTACCGTCTGTACGCACGCGGGGCAGGGTTGTGCGTTGACCACCCGGTTGGTGGTGCCGCGGGAGCGATACGACGAGGCGGTGCGAACGACGGCTGCCACCATGGCCCGCATCCCGATCGGCGATCCGACCGACCCCAAGACGATCTGCGGCCCGCTGATTTCTGCCAAACAACGGGATCGGGTGCAGGGTTACCTTGACCTGGCGCTGCAGGAGGGCGGTACTTTCGCGTGTGGCGGCGGGCGTCCCGCGAAGTTGTCCGCGGGCTTCTACATCGAGCCGACCGTGATCAGTGGCCTGAGTAATGATGCGCGCGTGGCGCGCGAGGAGATTTTTGGGCCCGTGTTGGTGGTGTTACCCCACGACGGCGATGCGGACGCAGTTCGAATCGCCAACGACTCGCCGTTCGGCTTGTCGGGCACGGTGTTTGGCAACGACCGGGTTCGTATCGACTGGGTGGTGTCTCGCTTGCGTGCCGGGACGATCAATGTCAATGGCGGCGTGTGGTACTCGGGCGATATCCCGTTTGGCGGCTATAAACAGTCCGGCATCGGCCGTGAGATGGGACTGGCCGGATTCGAGGAATGCCTGCAGATCAAGGCCGTCGCCGAGGGCCTCCGATAGCTCAGTCAACCCCATCGACGGGGCCCGACCGGCTCACCCAACCGAACCGGCGACGTCGGGAGTGGCGCGCTGCGGGGTGGCCCGAAACAGAGTTCCCCTAATGAGTTGCTTAGCCGAGAGCAGGTTTGCGCGGTGGGTCTGCCTGGGACGGTTCGCCGCCTGTTCGGTCAACCCGCGGGTTAGCGCGTAGATGGCGTTCACCGCTGCCTCAGGATCGGTGCTGGCCGGTAACAGTCCCTGTGCGGCGGTGTCGTCGATGATGTCGCCGATGACGTCGCGAAGCGCCTTGAACCCCAGTTGTTGCCTGTCGTCGCGGCGCAGCTGTGGGCCGCTTTCGGCGCGAATCGCGCGCTCGAAGTCGGCGAGGTGGGGATAATCGCACATAAGACGGTCCGACTCGTCCAGCACTGCTTCGAGCCGGTCGACGGCGTCGCGGCTGTCGTCTGCAGCTGCGCGCAGCCGCGGGAACACGATGTCGTCGATGGTGGTCGCGGTGGCCTTAAGTAGTTCCGACTTGTTCGGAAAGTAGTGATAGAGGCTGCCGCTGGTCATGCCGGCGGTGCGGGCAATCCCGCGAATTGTGGCCTGGGAGTAGCCCATCTCGGCGACACACCGCATCGCGGCATTGATGATCCGAGTCCGGGTCGCCTCGCCGCTGGCCCCGACCGGTCTCCCCAATTGCGAAGTGGCCGTCACAAGAATGTCCTCATCGTCAGCACCGGAGGGTGCGAGACTAATCGATCACTTGATCACATCAAGCTAGCATGGCCGCGCCATTCGCCGTTCGCTGCCTCGAATCAGTTGTGCGGTGGCGATTTAGCGGACACAGCGGCGTTATCCGCAGGTTGCCAACCCCAGACAGGCCATGCGGTGACTACTGCGCGCCTCTCAGCGCCCAGGCTGTAGGTCCGGTGCACCGCATGACCCACGGTTGTCTGTCGAAGACAGATCAAGGCCAGTTCACTGTGGACTTGGGGCGTCATAATACAAAGGTATTGCTCGACTGCACGAAGCTGGCTCAGTCCGGCACTTTCGTGAAGGGTCTCGATCCAACGAGGTGGGTATTAATGGGCACTGCTGAAGAACGGGCCGAGCAGCTCGCGTTGGTTTCCAGGCTCCAGGCTACCTATCCGGAGGTCTCGGAATGGCCGGCTCCTGATCAGGTGACTCATGATCACTACCAGGCGTACATGAAGAACAGCCACGATGTCGGTGGCGAGTTGGATGTGCCGCGCAGCTATGAGAACAAGGAAGAAGAGCAGTGGGAGCTGATGACCTACG